>DGGS01000189.1 GCA_002392325.1 Bacteroidales bacterium UBA3868 | reverse complement strand
AGGCAACGCCGACCTTCCTGATCACACCTGCCTTCGGCTATGAGGTGACCGCCATCACGGTGAACGGCACCAATGTGCTGAACGACGCAGTGGCCCAGGGAACAGGCGCATACACCTACACCTTCCCGCCGGTGACGGCAAACCGTACGCTGACCGCCACGATGACGAAGAAGAGCTACACCATCACGAAGCTGACACCGGACAACCACGGTACGATCACGGGTCAGAACACGGTGGACTATGGCGAGAACGCAGCCTACACGATCACGCCGAGCGCCGGATACCTGATAGACAATGTTCTGGTTGACGGTATGTCGGTGGGCGCTGTGTCCTCTTACATCTTCCACAATGTGACGGCTAACCACACCATCACCGCAACCTTCAAACTTGAACCTTGCGTAGTACCGTTCAACTTGCAGGTGATCAACATCGATTCTACTTCCGCTACTCTGACATGGTATCATCCTGGTGCCGATTCCTATGACATCCAGTACAAGACTGTTGATGCCACCACATGGACATTGGTACAGAATGTTCCTGGTTTCGCTTACAACCTCACCAATTTGCAATCTTCTACCAACTACATCTGGAAGGTGAAAGCCAATACCTTAGCTTGCACCGACGCTGATTGGTCGAATGCAAATAACTTCAAGACATCTGCTGGTCCTTCTTCTCCGATTGGCGTGGCAGAGTATGTGAAGGATCATGTGAAGGTTTATGCTGAACACAACCGTGTACATATTGTCAACGATTTCGCAGTTGAGATTGAGAATGTCGCTATCTACGACATGTATGGCAAGCTGATTTACAGCGGCGAAGCCATCAACAATCCTGAGGTGATTGAGTTGAATGTTGCCGTGGGCACCTATGTGGTTCGTTTGAACACCGTACAAGGTCCTGCCGTTTACAAGGTACACATCAACAGATAATCGGAGTTCCGGTTATATAAAACCTAAGGGGCGCAAACAGCGCCCCTTTTTTTATTCACAATTGTTCATAATATGTTGTTTTTTTATTGAGGTATTTATATTCTTTTAAAAAATAAGTATATTTGCAACGATAAAATTAGAATAATTATATCGGATAATATTCAACAATCAATAAAAACCTCTCATTATGAAAAAGTTCTATTCTTTCCTTGCCATGGTGTTGGTAACGCTTATGGCTGTTGGTAATGCCGCGGCATTCACCAGTGTGAATACGGGTTTGGCCCATGCAAAAGCGACCGGAATATTGTCGCTTAAAGGTGTTGGCGATTCTACCGTAACCCCTGCAACGCTTCCATATTTTGTTAATTTCGACAACAATGTGGATACATCCTTGGAGATTAACAATGGTTCCTATGTCAATCAGTGGTATATAGGGCAAGCGCAAGGTTTTGACAACAAAAAGTTGTACATTTCCTCCTCCAATGGTGTGACGAACAAGTATAATGTTACGCAGCGAAGCACGGTAACCGTGTCGCGGGACATTATCATTCCGGCAATGGGTGCCAATATTTCTTTTGATTATCGTGTTGGCGGAGAGGCCGACAAGGACTATCTGAGTGTGGATCTGGTCAGTGCGTCGGGCACGCAGAATATTGCCACTTTGCAAGGAGCAGCCGAATGGAGCACCTTCAACTATGTGTTGGGCCCTCAATATGCCGGACAGGTAAAAATAGTGTTCACATGGACTAATGACGCCGCTGATGGTGAGCAGTCACCAGCCGCTATTGACAACATCTCCATTGTGGAAGCGCTTTGTGCCGAACTTACAGCCCTTACCATCACGGCGGATACAGGAAGCGCCACCATCCAATGGTCGTTGAACGATCTAACACAAACCAATTGGTTGTTACAATACAAGTTGTCGAATCATACAGATTGGTATTCTCTTAATGCGACATCCACAACTGTCACACTCACAGGTTTGCAAGGCAGCAGCCATTACGATGTGCGTGTGCAAGCCGTTTGTGGAGATGAGGTCAGCGCGTGGTTGACAGGTTCTTTTTCCACTCCTTGTGGAGATTCGCGAGAGGATGTAGTCATGGCTGTGAATGGGGAGGCAACCACCAACATTGTGCCTTTTAACAACGGAAGCCGTTTTTCTTGGAATGAAATGATCTTCAAAGCTGACCAAGTGGGCGATCCTGGAATTATCACCGCCTTAAAGGTGGATTGCGCTTCCTCTGGTGCCACTATGACATTGAGCACCTTGAAAATCTATATGGCCAACACAACCCGTGCGGCTCACAGTAGCAATAAGGACTGGACTGCACAGGATGATCTTACCTTGGTGTATGATGGCACGGATGTGGTGATAGGCGGTTCTTCCGCTCAGACAATCACCTTGAACACACCTTTTGAGTACACAGGCGAGAATTTGGTTTTGGTGGTTTCAAAGAGTTCAGCTGCCGCCAATGCCAATATTTCATTCCTGGCAGAGACGCAAAGTGAAAATGTGATTTTGTATCGTGGCGCGGCAGGTGCGGCTTATGCCAATTATCCGGCCAATGCCTCGGGTGCGCTTTTGGCGGGCACATTGGGAACGATGCTCCCGAATGTGACCATAACGAAAACCGCCTGCAATGATGCGGTTTCCTGCCCGGATCTCACGGACTTTGCCGTTAGCGATATAACAGCCGCCGGAGCCACTTTCTCCTGGACTGCAGGTGATGCAAACCAAACGAATTTCTTGCTGCAATACAAAAAAGCAGATGAAACCGAATGGACTGATGTACCGTGCAACACCACAACCTATACATTTGACAATTTGGACCACAGCACCCAATATGTGGTTCGCGTAAAAGCGATTTGCGGTGAAAATGACGAAAGCAACTTTACGGATGAGATTGCTTTTGAAACATTGAATCCGTGTCCGATGGTGACCGACATTATGTACTCCAATATGTCCACTACCACCACATTATCATGGACACCTGGCGGTTCAGAAACCGCTTGGCAGGTTCGCTTCCGTCCCACTACCCCTGCTGGACAAGATTACATTATCATCAATGTCAACACCCTGCCGACCACCACATTCGGCGGTTTGTCACCCAATACCGATTACGAATGCGCCATTAAGGCCATTTGTGACGGTTCCGAAAGTTATTGGGCTGAAATCCCCTTCTCCACAGGTTGTTCAGGAATTGATTTTGATTACTCACAGGATTTTGCCAGTGCCACCAAACCGGATTGCTGGGAGGTTCAGGACTTCACTTTCAATGGTGAAAATGCTTCTGCCAGCCAAGAAGCATGGTTGATTTCCCCGGCCATGAATGTTCCGGCTACAACCGAATCCTTTGTTGCTTTTGATGTTCAAGGCGGCGCTTATCAACTGATGGCATCCTATAGGGGAACCGCTCAAAACCGTTTCACGACAATCTTTGAGGGAGAAGCCACTACAGAAACACAACATATTATTATTCCTATTCCGGAATTGTATAAGGATAAAACTGTAAATTTTGCCATTGTCAGTACGGGAGAACTAGTCGTTGACAATGTTGAATTTACAAAATGTGCTTATGTTCCTTCTGAGTTGACTGTGGTTAAACCGGAAGTAAACAGCGTTGATTTGCAATGGCTCGCTAACGGCGGCACCGATTTTGTGGTAGAATACACCGTAGATGGCACCACTTGGACTTCTTTGAATGTAACAGGAACATCAGATACTGTACAATACACAGTTGAAGGTCTCGAAGGCAATACGGAATACACATTCCGCGTGATTTGTGTGTGCAATGGCAATATGTCAGCCCATTATTCCAACGAAGTGACGGTTAAAACCTATTGCGAGGCGGTTTCCGTTCCTTACGCACCGGAATTGACCGCTCTGCCCGAATGCTGGAATGTGGTTTTCACAGGCAATAGTTCCCAAACCACAGTGGTGACCCAGAACAACCAATTGGTCATGTACAACTTCGGTACCGGCAGTGCCGCACAAGCTGACCAAATTGGTGACCTGTTTGTGATACTCCCCAGTTTTGATACCACTCTTAACCGTTTGCTGATTTCCTTTGCCGCTGCCAAATATTCGAATAACATCTCTTCCAAATTTTACTTGGGTGTTATCACCGACATTAATGATCCTACAACCTTCACCCAAATCAGAGACTTTAATCTCACCTCTACAACATCAACGGAATATGTTTGTATGTTGAACAGTATTAACGAGAACCTGTATCATGGTTATCTGGCGTTCAGAATGAAAGTGGTGGACGCTACAGTTCCACAAGCTGCCGTTTTAAGCAATATTGAAGTTGATTTCATCCCGAGATGTGCTAAACCGACCAACTTCAAGATGGTGGAAGGCAGTATGACAGCCAGTTCCATAGAGCTGACATGGGAGCAGCCCAGCAATGCGAACAATTGGGATATCAAATATGGTGAAACCGGTTTTGATGTGGAAACTTCAGGCACTACAGCCACGGCAAATCTCCGTCCGAGAACTATCGCCGGTCTCTCCTTTGGTGTAACATACGACTTTTATGTTCGTGCCCACTGCAGCAATGTTTATCAAAGCGAATGGGTAGGTCCCGTGACAGTAGAAATGGATATTCCTTATATCATGGGCGAGGACAACGATATAACTACCTGTGTGGCAAATATTTACGATGATGGCGGTAAAGAAGGTAGTTATAGCAATCAAAAGAGAGAATATATGATTATCCGCCCTGTTGATCCTGCCACTACAGTTACTCATTTACAGGGTAACTATGATTTGGAGAATAATTACGATTATATTTATGTTTATGATGGTGATGATACCACAGAAACTCCAGTGCGGACTTTGACAGGCACGGGTACCTTGGATATTTCCTCAACTACTGGACCTCTCACATTGGTAATGGTAACAGATGCGGCCACGGTGGCCAGCGGTTTCGCATTCCGAGTGAGCTGTGTGGATGCTCCCTCTTGTTCCAGTCCCAGAAATTTGAGTTTCTTCAACACCTCTTTGAGTTGGGAGAATGGTGTGTATGGTACGCCTGTTGGATACGAGATCCGTTACCGCAACATCCAGACCACGAATGCCCAAACGGTTACCTCAACCACTAACACATATGCGTTCACCGGTCTTACAATAGGCGATTCATACGAATTCAAGGTGCGCAGCATTTGCGGAGTGGGTGACACTTCCGATTGGGTTACCAAAACTATTGTTATTCCTTGCCCGCTGAAAAATCTTCCTTATGAAGAAAACTTTGATAGTTATACATCAACCACCTCTTATTCAACAGCAACCAAACATCCTGATTGCTGGAACAGTGGTAAGGAGGGAACTTCCACATCTTATTATGTGAGTATTTATCCGACAGCATCTTATGCACACTCCACATCCAATAGTTTAAGATTCTACAATTATAGTTTAAAACCGTCTGCTTCTACCAATATTGCTCAGTATGGTGACATATATGCGGTATTACCTGCCGTTAATGCCAATTTGAACCAGTTGCATCTTACCGGATGGATTAGAAGATATACCGCCAACGCCTCAACGGCCACCACGCTTTATAAGGCTGATATGACGGTGGGTGTGACGACGAATTTGGATGATGTCATGAATAATTTCACAGAAATAACGACCTATTCAGTTCATAACACATCAATTGATTACGAATATTTTGACATCAATTTGTCGAATTACAGTGGACCTGAAGGTTATTTGGTGCTTGTTTCCAAAGTGCCTGTTCCAGCGGATACCACCACATATAATTATTTCTGTATAGATGATCTTGAGGTGGACTACATCCCCGAGTGCGGTACACCCACAATTACAGTTGAAGGAAGTCTGTTGACCATCAATCAGACCAGTACCTTGAACACCCCTCAATCATACGAAGTGATGGTTGGCGAAAGAACAGTCAACATTGGAAATGTCACCTCATACGACTTGGCCGACATAACCGGATTGGCCAGCAACACGGAATATACGGTGAAAGTCAGAGCCATTTGTAGTGCAACCAGTAATTCTGAATGGTCGAACGAGGAAGATTATACCACTCCATGTTTGGCTCAGGAAGTGCCATATACTGAGAATTTTAATGGTTACTTTACTCCAGCAACATCTACAACTGCGCCTGCTGCCACTTCGGCAACACCTTACCCCAACCATAATTTGCCAAGTTGCTGGATTTTCCCGGTTATGAGTAGCAGCACATCCTCCTATCCTCAAATGTTTTTGACCAGTAGCACAACATACGCTGTATCCGGAAACGGTTTAATCATTAGAGGAACGAACAACTCCACCGCATCCTTTGCCGTATTGCCGGCACTGAACGCCAGTCTTAATGATTTGAAAATCACCTTCACCTATCGAAACGGTGGTACAGCAGCCGGTTATGGAGACTTGTCGGTAGGATATATGACCGATTATAACAATCCATCTTCTTTTGTCGAGGTTGGAACAACCACCAAGACAACCACCAAGACACAGCAAACCGTCAGTTTTGACAATGTTGATTTTACGGGCAATGAATATTATATCGCTTTCAAATACCAAGGAGGTACAACGGCTGGAAATATGGTTGGCATTGACGATATTAGTGTGGAATACATTTCATGTCCAGGTTCGGTGACGAATTTGGATGCCGAGGTTAACGGTACCACAGCAACCGTAACATGGCAGGGTACAGCCGACTCTTATGATCTTGAGTATGGTGCCGCCGGTTTCACACCGGGTCAAGGCACTCGCGTAACGGGTATCACCAATACCACATATACAATTAACAATGTGTCCGGTAGCCATGATGTATATGTTCGTGCCAATTGTGGTGGTGGTACGGCAGGTTTGTGGTCTCAAACCTCGGCTTGCGCTCCTGTTGGCTTGCCTTACAGTGAAGATTTCAGCCGTTATGTTTCTGCACCTACCGCAAACACCACGGCAGGAGAATTGCCCTCCTGTTATGATTATTATTTCAATGGTCAAGCAGAGGCCACTACCAATTATAGTCCTAAAGTGAGTAGAAACACCTCGTATTCTCCTTATGGCGTCAACACCAATCCTTATCTTTGGATGATAAGCGGAACGAGTGCGACATACGGCACCCCCGAACATCCGACGTATGTGATGTTGCCTAAATTCGCTTTGCCGCTTAATCGCTTGTCGGTTTCCCTTTCTGCCAGAATCAGCAGTGCCACAAACGGCAGGTTGGAATTGGGTTATGTTTCCAGTTCGGCTGAATTTACGGCTTTGACGCCCGTTACATGTGCCACCGCTTCAGCCACTGCCCCTGTCATCAGAACTTATAATTTGGACCAGTATGACAACATCCCGAATGATGCCCGTCTTGCTTTCAGATTAGCCTATATTACCACGGCAAGCAGTTCCGTCAATGTGGGTATAGACGACATTCTGATTGAAGAGCTTCCGTTCTGTGTAACACCGAGTATAGCAGGTGTAACCTCAACATCCGCCACTGCTGCTGTTGAGGTTTCTCCCAGCAGTAACGCCCAAAGCTACGAAGTGGTTTGTGTGAACGCAGCTGATCCGGCCGAGACATATACCGTTACGGCCAACACGACAGATTATACGGCAATGTTAAGCGGTCTTACCCCGCAAGCGACTTATACAGTGAAAGCACGCGCTTTCTGTGGCGGTACAGACTATTCCGAATGGAGCGATGAGGTTACGTTCACCACCAAGTGTTTGTCTGTCACGCTGCCGTATAGTGAAAACTTTAACGATTATACAGGAAATGCGACCAGCACCACGGCACCTGCAGGATACCCTAATCATACACTGCCTTCCTGCTGGACTTTCTTGAACATGAGTGAAAACACGTCTTCATATCCACAGATATTCCTCTCCTCCTATTCCGGATACCCGGTGAGCGGCAACTGTCTATTCTTTAAGTCTAGTTCCACCAATCCGGCATACGCCATTTTGCCGTCCTTTGACCATAATCTCTCGCAGATGCAACTTTCATTCACGTATCGTAATGAAGGCGCTACAGCAGCAAATGGCTCCTTGTATGTGGGATATATGTCGGATCTGGAAGACGAATCGTCGTTTGTGGCGGTCAAGACTTGTGACAAGACTACAACACTGACCCCGGTGATTGTCAACTTTAGCAATACAGGCATAACCAATACAAATTACTATATTGCCTTTAAATATGAAGGAGGTACATCTAATAATTATTATTTGGGTATTGATGATGTTACGATGGATGTCATTCCGTATTGCTCCGCACCCATCATTGATTCAGTGGTTACGGGAGAAAACACGGCCGAGGTATATATTGCCGCCAATCCCGATGCCCAAACGTATCAAGTGGTGGCTGTGCCAGCAGGCCAAAGCGTGGAATCTGCCACCATGGCACCCGTGGTAGCCGACAACAACCAACATGCCCATATCACAGGATTGCAACCCGTAACGAGCTATGATTTCTATGCGCGAGTAATATGCGATCCTGCCACAACGTCCGAGTGGAGTTTGGCGGTTACCGAAAGGACAAAGTGCGCTCCTATAGCGGTTCCGTATAGCACAAGCCTTGAGGATGATGGCAATCTGGATATGACCACCTATACTTCTTCGTATCCTCTGCCATATTGCTGGCACAAGATCAACACCGGAACATCCGTAACCTATCCGTATGCCTACAACAGTTCCTCTTATGCACACACGGGAACCAGAACACTCTATTTCTACACGTATAAGACCACGGCAACCACTATGGGCGACCAGTATGCCATTCTTCCTGCCTTGGATGTGGAGAGAATAAGTGATCTGCGTATGAAGTTCTTCGCTCGCGAGTCTTCAACAACCGCTTATTACATATCCCACCTTGAAGTGGGTGTGATGACCGATCCGGAAGATACATCAACCTTTGTGAAGGTGCAGGATGTATATCCTACCACCACCACCCATGAAGAATTTAACGTGTTGTTCAGTAGTTATACAGGAACTGGCAAGTATATTGCCATCAAGGCCCAGAAGCCCACGGAAGCACCCGAAGGATCAACCAGCAACTATAATGTTACCTATGTTGACGACATTTTTGTGGATTACGCTCCAGATTGTTTTGAGTTGAAAGAAATTACTTTAAAATCTGTTGCCGACACCATGGCGATCGTAATGTTAAGTGATAATTTTAATCAAGGTCATTATGCTGTTGAATACCGTCCTATTGGTGAAACAGCATGGCAAACAATCTTTTCCGACTCTACTACAATCAAAATCACAGGATTGTTGCCTTTCACCGAATATGAAGCTCGCGCCCATGCCGTATGTGATTCTGTTCACAGCGGAGTCTATACTGATGAAATCACATTCCTTACTAAGTGTTTGAATGGTGACGATATTACCATTGGTGCGGGAACTACGGGTTCATATAATTACCTGTATTGCTCGAACAATAAATATTCTTGGTCTGAAAATATTTATACCAGCGAAGAAGTAGGCAGCGGTGGTTATATTCAAACACTTCAAAGAAAAGTGGTGTCCACCAGTTCAAACTATACGATCGATACGTTGAGAATCTATATGGGAACAACCACTTTGGATAAATTCCAATATACCAATGATTGGGCCCCTATGTCAAATCTTACATTGGTTTATGAAGGAACTGATGTTCAAATTGGAAAAGAAAAAGGCATAGAGACATTCATGTTGCAAACGCCTTTCAGATACAATGGCACAGACAATCTGGTAATTGTTACGGCTAAAAAGGCAAGTTCCACATCAACTGTACCAACGTATGCTTATACGGTAATGCCAGAGAATATGATTATGTATCGGTATTCCGCTTCTAATGCAGCATACGCTGAACACATGACTGTTTCACCAGCAAACACTTCTGAAGGATATGCTTATGTAGGCAAAAACAGACCTAATGTTGGTTTTATGCTTTGTCCATTTGAAAACGATTTGCTCGTTGACTCTATTGCACCTATTGCTGATGCTTGTGACTTGAGTGATGTGGCTCTTACCGTTAGAGTTAAGAATAATTCGTACATCAATACGGTTAACCGCTTTGTGATGGCTTGTAGTATTGATGGATCCGAAAACATCCTTATAGATTCGGTGCAACGAACCTTGCCGCCTCAAGAGTCATTCTTGTACACCTTCTCACAAACAGTGCCGTTTATTCAGGGCGTTAACAATATTGAGGTTTCTGTGTTGTTTGACAATGATGACAATATCAATAACAACATTATTATGTTGAATGATGTGCATCTGGTGTCACCTGCCGAAGTCCCGTATTATCAGGATTTTTCCACTAAGATTAATTTTGGTCGAGATGCTTGGGTTTTGGGCGATTTCAATCAGAATCCCAACAAGTGGACCCAAGAGAATGAAATGATGGTGTTTGAGGATAATGACACACTTGATGCTCAAGCCTATTTCATCACCAGTTGTATTGATATGCCAGCTGGACAATACAGAATCTCATACAATTATAATGCCTTGGGCAACTTGCCAGAGAACATGAATGTGTATATTGGCACCACGCAGGATATCAGCCAAATGACATTGATCGGTCAGCATCAAGGTTTTGTCAAGACCGAAGAAGACCAATCATTTGAATACTTATTCAACAACACGGATGCAGGTGTTTATTACATTGCCGTAGAGGCCCTTAGCCAAATGGGCAACATGGGTATAACTTTCGATAACTTAAATGTTGAACCCATCGTTGCAGTTACGGTTGTAGAAGGTGCTAACGGTACGGTTTCCCCGAACGGAGTGAATTATGTGGTTTATGGCGATGATTTCTCTATCAACATTATTCCTAATGAGATGTATCATGTGGCTGGTGTCTGGGTTGACGGGGAGAGAGTGATGAACGAAGACCCGTTCAACGCAAGCTTCATGATGTACACCTTGAGCAACATCACAGAGCCTCACACGATCAATGTCGAGTTCAAGTTGGAGTTCCACATCAACAAGTTTGTTGTGAATGCCAACAGTGAATACGAGCCGGGTGGATACTTCATCCCTGCAGAGGCAGATACGCTGCTCGACCCAAGTGCTCATACCGTGTACTTTGCCGCTGAACCGCACAACCACTTCGTGAGTTTGGTGGTGGGTTATCAGCCGCCAGTAGCCGGTGGTTATGTCTATGGCGATGATGTTACAGCAAATGTGTTGTATGATGATGCAACCAATACTTACTCCTACACGATTGATACGCTGATTGTGGCCAACTACTATATCCAAGCCATGTTCAGAAGAGATACGGTGAATGTCCATTACACCGCTTTGGCAGGTGACGGTATCTTTGACGGCGTGACTGTTTCTCATGGCAACAGTTACAATACTTGGGTTGATTATGGTTCTGACCACACCTCCACCATTGCTCCCGCTGATGGATTCTACACCATGGGTGTAACCGTGAATGCCGTGAATATGGGGATCATTGACCACTATGACTTCGACAGCATTGTGACCACTCAAAATGTGATGGCTCAGTTCGGTCACAAGGTGACGGCTTCCATCCACAACCTCAATGACCTGAGCTACCTCGGCAGTGATGAGGTCCGTGGCACAATAGCCCCGGCAGAGCAAATGATAGTTCATGGAACCAGCTGCTCAGTAAGCGGCACCCTCCAAGAACACTTCCATTTGGGCGCATTCCTCGTGAATGGCGTGGATATGCTCTCCGATGTTGTGTTCAACGGCAATGCCTACACCTTCACCATTGACTCATTGGTGGAGAACACCGACATTGTGGCTGAGGTTCAGATCGACCAAGTGGCCATCTACTACATGGTGGACG
>DGGS01000126.1:13197-13666 GCA_002392325.1 Bacteroidales bacterium UBA3868 | reverse complement strand
TTTCCGCAATGGCACTCCCAGTCTTTGGTCGGTCCGAAAATCTTTTCGCAAAACAAACCATCACGCTCAGGCTTATAGGTCCTGTAGTTGATCGTCTCCGGCTTTAAAACCTCACCGTGTGACTGTTGGAGAATGGTCTCCGGAGATGCCAAACTGATGGTGATTTTTTGAAATTCTTTTCTTGTATTACTGTCTTTTTTAAGAGCCATGATTTACAAAATTATTTTTTGTTGTCTTATTCAAATTTAACATCCAATCCCAAACCGCGGAGTTCGTTCACCAACACATTGAAGGATTCCGGAATACCGGCGTTCGGCATATTGTCACCCTTCACGATGGCTTCGTATGTCTTGGCACGACCCACCACATCGTCGGATTTGACTGTCAGAATCTCCTGCAACACATTGGCGGCACCGTAGGCCTCAATAGCCCACACCTCCATCTCACCGAAACGCTGACCACCGAACTG
>DGGS01000126.1:0-13094 GCA_002392325.1 Bacteroidales bacterium UBA3868 | reverse complement strand
CCGATGGAACGGGCGTGCATCTTGTCGTCAACCATATGGTGCAGTTTCAAATAATAGATGTAACCCACTGTTGCCTTCTGATGGAACGGCTCGCCCGTCTCACCATCATACAACTGCGTGCTGCCATTCTCCGGAAGGCCGGCTTCTTTCATCAACTCATTGATCTGGTCAATGGAAGCGCCATCGAAAATCGGGGTAGCATACTTCACGCCCATTTTCTTGCCTGCCCAACCCAACACGGTCTCGTAAATCTGACCCAAGTTCATACGGGAAGGCACACCCAGCGGGTTCAACACCACGTCAACCGGACGACCGTCCTCAAGGAACGGAAGATCCTCTTGGCGCACGATCTTGGCCACACAACCCTTGTTACCGTGACGACCGGCCATCTTGTCACCAATACGCAGTTTGCGCTTGTTGGCAATGTAAACCTTCGCCATTTGAACAACGCCTGCCGGCAATTCCGTACCGATAGTGGCATCAAACACCTCACGTGTCTTCTTCGCATTGAGTTCTCTGACCTTGATAAGGTAATTGCGGATAATCTCGGCAACCAAACTGTTGATCTTAGCATCGTTGGTCCATTTGGAAATGGCAACGGATGTGAAATCAACTGTGTTCAGCATCTTCTGGGAGAACTTGGCACCCTTGGCAATCACGACATTCTTGGCATTGTCATGAATGTTATGGGCAATCTTGCCTTCCAGAATCTTGTACAGCTTGGATACTGCCACATCATGCAAGTGGTCGAACTGAGACTGGTATTTCTCCTCAATTTCAGTTACGATATCCTTATCTTTGGCTTTGGATTTTCTGTCTTTGATACGTCTGGACAAATCCTTCGCACCGATAACCACACCCTTCATGGATGGCGGCGCTTTCAGAGAGGCGTCTTTCACATCGCCGGCCTTGTCGCCGAAAATGGCGCGGAGAAGCTTCTCCTCAGGACTGGGATAAGATTCACCTTTCGGGGTGATCTTACCAATCAGGATGTCACCTTCGTTCACCTCGGCGCCCACGCGGATAAGACCATTCTCCATCAAATCGCTGGTGGCCTCCGTGGAAACATTCGGAATGTCGTTGGTGAGTTCCTCGATACCGCGCTTGGTATCGCGAACATCCATGGTGAAAGACTCAATATGTATAGAAGTGTACAAATCGTCCGTTACGGCCTTCTCGGAAATCACGACAGCATCCTCGAAGTTGTAGCCCTTCCAAGGCATGAATGCCACCATCAGGTTGCGGCCAAGGGCCAACTCTCCGTTCTCGGTAGCATAACCTTCCGTCAGCACATCGCCCTTCTTCACTTTCTGACCTTTCGTCACAATCGGGCGCATGTTGATGCAGGAGTTCTGGTTGGTTCTTCTGAACTTCAGCAACTCATAGTTCTTGGCTGCCGGATCGAAGCTCACCAACTCTTCCGTTTCGGTGCGTTCATACTCAATTTCAATATGTTGCGCGTCAACTGACTTCACGACACCATTGCCTTCAGCAAGCAGTACGGCGCGGGAATCCACAGCCACTTTATGTTCAAGACCGGTACCGACGATGGGCGCTTCAGGACGCAACAAAGGCACTGCCTGACGCATCATGTTGGAACCCATCAACGCACGGTTGGCGTCATCGTTCTCCAAGAACGGAATCAAAGAAGCGGCTATAGAGGCAATCTGGTTTGGAGCAATGTCTATCAAGTCGATATCCTCTCTTGGCAATATAGGATAATCGGCAAGACGACGGGCTTTCACCTTCTCACCCAACATATCATTCTCGTCCATCGGCGTGTTCGCCTGGGCGATACGCTTGTTGTCTTCCTCCTCAGCGGTGAGGAATACCGGCGGCTCGTTGAAGAGCACCTTGCCGTTCTCCACCCGACGGTACGGAGTCTCAATAAATCCAAGATGATTGATCTTGGCGAAAACACACAAGGAGGAAATCAAACCGATGTTCGGGCCTTCAGGGGTCTCAATGGTACACAAACGGCCATAATGCGTGTAGTGTACGTCACGCACCTCAAAACCGGCACGTTCACGCGACAGACCTCCAGGACCCAAAGCGGAAATACGACGCTTATGCGTAATCTCCGACAACGGGTTCGTTTGGTCCATAAACTGTGAAAGTTGATTCGTACCGAAGAAGGAGTTCACCACAGAAGACAATGTCTTGGAGTTGATCAAGTCAACGGGTGAGAACAACTCATGGTCACGAACATTCATCTTCTCACGGATGGTACGGGCCATGCGGTTAAGACCCAAACTGAATTGGTTGTATAATTGTTCTCCGACGGTACGCACGCGACGGTTGCTCAAGTGGTCGATATCATCCACATCCGTCTTGTTGTTGATCAACTCAACCAAATAACGGATAATGGAGATGATGTCCTCATTGGTCAACACACCCGTCTCCATCGGAATATTGAGATTCAATTTCTTATTGATACGGTAACGACCAACCTCCCCAAGGTCGTAACGCTTATCAGAGAAGAAAAGTTTGTCCAAAGTGGCACGTGCTGTCTCCTCATCAGGAGCAGTCGTGCTCTTCAACTGCAGATAGATATACTCAATAGCCTGTTTGCCAGAGTTTGTCGGGTCTTTCTGCAAAGTATTGAAAATCACGGAGTAGTCCGTGTTCTTCTCGTCTGTCTTATGGAAGAGTACGGTTTTGATATTAGCATCCGTAATCATTTGGATGTGCTGTTTCTCGAATATTGTCTCGCGGTCGATGATGACCTCGGTACGCTCGATATTCACCACCTCACCGGTCTCGTCGTCCACAAAATCCTCATACCAGGTTTTGGTGACGGCTGCGGCAAATTTCTCTCCCAGATATTTCTTCAGGTTCGCTTTGGTGGCCTTGACCTCGTGAGCGATATCGAAAATGCTCAGGATGTCCTTGTCGGTCTCATAACCGATGGCGCGAAGCAAAGTGGTAACCGGTAATTTCTTTTTACGATCGATATACGCATACATCACGTTGTTGATATCGGTCGTGAACTCCATCCAGGAACCCTTGAACGGGATGATACGGGCGGAGTAAAGCGGTGTTCCGTTGGTGTGGTAAGAGAAACCGAAGAAGACGCCCGGGGAACGGTGCAATTGGGAAACCACCACACGCTCGGCGCCATTGATGATGAACGTGCCGCTCGGTGTCATGTAAGGGATCATGCCCAAATAAACATCTTGGATGATGGTTTCAAAATCCTCGTGTTCGACGTCATTGCAGGAAAGCTTCAGTTTGGCTTTCAAGGGAACACTGTATGTCAAACCTCTTTCAAGGCATTCGTCCATCGTATAGCGGGGAGCGTCGATATAATAATCGAGGAATTCGAGGACGAAACTGTTTCTCGCATCGGTGATCGGGAAGTTTTCGGCGAATGCGCGGTAAAGGCCTTCATTGTGGCGGCACTCGGCGTCGGTGTCGATTTGGAAAAACTCCCGGAAAGATTTCAGCTGAATGTCCAAAAAGTCAGGATATTCAACCGGTCTTGTTGATGCGAAACTAATTCTTTTGTTGTTATTCGTTGCCAAGACTTTTGAATTTGAATGTTAATACTGATTTTAAGGGGAATACCAATCAGTGGGTATTATAGACAACAATAAGTACAATACTTCCACCGAAGTGGAAGTGTTGTACTATTGATGGGGGTTATGTTGAAATTAGTTGAGTTCGACCTCAGCGCCAACTTCTTCGAGGGCTTTCTTCAAAGACTCAGCTTCGTCTTTGGAAACGCCTTCCTTAACGGCCTTGGGAGCACCGTCAACGAGTTCCTTAGCCTCTTTCAGACCAAGGCTGGTGAGTTCCTTCACTAATTTAACAACTTGTAATTTCTGAGCACCAGCGGATTTCAGGATTACATTGAATTCGGTTTTCTCTTCAGCGGCGGCTGCACCAGCGCCAGCTGCGGGACCTGCTGCTACTGCAACTGCGGCGGCTGCGGGCTCAATACCGTATTCTTCTTTCAAAATTTGAGCTAACTCGTTAACTTCTTTAACAGTCAAGTTCACTAATTGTTCTGCAAATGCTTTCAAATCTGCCATAATTTTATTTTTTTAAATGTTTTTACTAAATGAATTGTTTTTTAAAAATTTGATTTTTATTGTCTTTCGGATAATGTTTTAACAATACCGGCCAACTTGCCACCACCAGACTGGAGTGCGGAAACCACATTCTTAGCAGGTGATTGCAACAAAGCGACGATATCGCCAATCAATTCTTCGCGAGACTTGATATTGCACAGAGCTTCCAACTGGTCGTCTCCGATGTAAGCGGTTTCCTCAATGAAGGCAGCCTTGATCAGGGGTTTGTCATTCTTGGCACGAAATTCCTTGATCAGACGTGCGGGCACATTGCCCGTATTGCACAACATGATGGAAGTGGCTCCGTTCAACACCGGATAGATTTCGGAATAGTCCGCTTCGGCCTGGTCCATGGCGCGTTTCAGAAGGGTGTTCTTCACCACTTTCAATTTCACGTCGCGCTTGAAACAGAGTCTGCGCAACTGGTTGACTGTACTAACCGTGAAACCGGAAATATCGGTTACATATACATGGGAATAGTTAGCCAAGTCCTGTGCTATTTCTTCTATAATTTGAGCTTTTTGTTCTTGTTTCATACTACTAACTAATCTTTAAATTATAATGTAACGGATTTGGGATCCACCTGCACACCAGGACTCATGGTCGTGGAGAGGTAGATGCTCTTGATGTACGTACCTTTGGCGGATGTCGGTTTCAATTTGATGACAGTGCTGAGCATTTCGCGAGCGTTGTCGGTCAATTGGTCCACAGAAAAACGATTCTTTCCAATGGAAGTGTGGATGATACCGTATTTGTCCACCTTGAAGTCGATCTTACCGGCTTTCACTTCGGAGACGGCCTTGCCGACCTCCATCGTTACCGTACCGGACTTGGGGTTCGGCATCAAACCACGGGGACCCAATATTCTACCGAGAGCACCGATCTTCGGCATCACGCTCGGCATGGTGATGATAACGTCAACATCCGTCCAGCCTTGCTTGATCTTGTCAACGTATTCATCCAAACCAACATAATCAGCTCCCGCAGCCTTTGCCTCTTCTTCTTTGTCTGGAGTGCAGAGTACGAGCACGCGGATAACCTTGCCAGTTCCGTGAGGCAACGTCACAATACCGCGAACCATCTGATTGGCCTTACGAGGGTCAACGCCCAAACGCACGTCAATGTCAAATGATGCGTCAAATTTGGTATATGTGAGGTCTTTCACCACCTGGATAGCTTCCGGTAAAGCGTAAACTTTACTCTTATCAAATTTAGCAAAAACTTCTTTGCGCTTTTTTGATATTTTAGCCATGTGATTTGTTTTTTACTTGTTATTAATTTTTCTCAAAAGGATTCTGGCCACCTTTTACGGTAACGCCCAAACTGCGCGCTGTACCGGCCACCATAGACATAGCGGACTCAACCTCGAAACAGTTCAAGTCGTTCATCTTGGTCTCGGCAATGGTACGCACCTGATCCCATGTGATGGAACCCACTTTGGAGCGGTTAGGTTCACCGGAACCTTTTTGAAGTTTGGCTGCTTCCTTAATCTGTACAGCAACCGGAGGCGTCTTCGTGATGAAGTCAAAGGACTTGTCCTTGTAAACCGTAATCACAACAGGGATGATTTTGCCAGCCATTTCCTGCGTACGCGCATTGAACTGCTTGCAAAAGTCCATGATGTTCACACCCTTCGAACCCAAAGCGGGACCTACTGGGGGTGCTGGATTGGCGGCTCCTCCTTTAATTTGTAACTTAATTAATCCAGCTACTTCTTTTGCCATTTTTTTTAATTGATTTAATTGTTTGTAACTATAGCGGCGTTATATTTTTTCAACTTGCATAAAACCCAACTCAAGCGGGGTCTTACGGCCGAAGATTTTCACCATAATCTTCAACTTCTTCTTCTCCGTGTCTATCTCCTCGATAAACCCGTTGAATGTGTTGAAAGGCCCGTCAATAACCTTAATCTCCTCCCCAACTGTGAACGGCTGGATGAATGAATCGTCTTGAGTCATCAACTCATCAACCTTGCCCAACAACCGGGAGACTTCCGCCGGACGCAACGGTGTGGGAATATCGCTCTTGTGCTTGCAACCGACAAAGCCCAACACACCAGGAATGTCCAAAATCATGCTGAAAACCTCTTCCATCTTCGCCACCTCTATGAAGATGTAGCTCGGAAAATAGTTCTTCTCAGTCACGACCTTCTTTCCACTCTTGGTGATGTGGTGCACTTTTTCCGTCGGAATCAACACCTTCGACACGTAGTCCTTCAAATGGGAAAGCTCAACCTCGGTCTCGATGTTTTGCTTCACCTTCTTCTCAGTACCCGTGACCGCTTTAATCACATACCATTTACGTTCAACTTCTGCCATGATTCGCTATTTAGGATATAACAACCACTGATAAAGAAAACTACATAGCCGGGAACACCAAATCCATTCCCAAGTTGAAGATAGCATCCATCAGAAACACGATTAACGCGATTACAAGGGAAGCAATAGACACTACCACAACACTATTTCCAAGTTCTTGCATGGTGGGCCAACTCGTCTTGTGAGCCAACTCATCATACACCTCTTTAAAATAATTAACTATTTTCATTTCCTTATATTTTTTCTGTTTATATTCGTATTTAGAAACTTTTCTCTCTCTTTTTGCATTTGCCCTATCCCCACACTAACAACCCTATGTTAAAAAATACGGTAGATAATACATTGATAATCAGTTTTATATCAAGTCGTCATAAACATTCCATCCCTGCTATTCGCCGATTTTCTAACAAGTTGGCAAATATAGTATTTTTTTTATTACAACAGCTTGAATATCAAAAAAAAATATTTTTTGGCATTATTTTTGTTCCCTTAACCTTAAACCTTCAACCGAAGATAGGAGATCGTCCTGCCCTCCGCCAACCACATTTTCTCGTAAAAGGTCTGAACCTCAGTGAGTAACGGATTCGAAGACTGGGCATACACATCCTCCACATCCTCCAACACTCCCCACTGCTCAATCGGAGCGGTCTCTCGCACATATCCATACAATTCCCGGCTGTCCGTCTTGAGGTTCAACACACCACCTCCCTCCGGCAACACCTCACGGTAAAAACCGACAAAGCGCGGCGACACCAAACGGCGACGCTCACTCTTGGGCTGCGGATCAGGGAACGTGACCCATATCTCACTAACCTCGCCCTTCGCAAAATAATACCCGATATTGTCGATGTTTATACGGAGAAAAGCCACATTCTTCATTTCCCCTTCAATCGCATCCTTGCACCCGCGCCACAACCGCGCACCTTTCCGGTCAATACCTATGAAATTGCGCTCCGGATAACGCTTCGCCAAGGCTATGGTATAGTCACCCTTCCCACAACCAAGCTCGACCGTGATGGGATTGCTGTTGTGAAAATATTCCTCACCCCAATGCCCCTTCAACGGGAACGGGATGTTCTGACGGTCATAACTGGTATGCTGGAAAAGATTCCCAAATGTCTCGTTTTCAGCAAATCTTCTAAGTTTGTGTTTAGCCATTATTGCTGTATTTGAATTAGTTTGTAATAATATCCTTTTTTATTCATCAATTGCTCATGTTTTCCTTGCTCAACAATATTTCCTTTATCCAAAACCACAATGTTATCGGCATTCTGAACAGTTGACAAACGGTGCGCGATAACCAGGACGGTACGGTTCCGCATAATGTTCCTCAACGCAACCTGAACCGCCTGCTCGGACTCCGTGTCCATAGCCGATGTCGCCTCGTCCAGAATCAGGATTGGTGTGTTGCGCAAAACCGCACGGGCAATACTGATTCGCTGGCGCTGGCCACCCGACAACATCATGCCCCTATCCCCTATCGAATAATTGAAACCATCGGGCAAGGTTTGTATGAAATCGTAGATGTTCGCAACCTTGGACGCCTCTATCACATCCTCCATACTCACATTCTTCATGCCCATCACAATATTATTATATATGGAATCATGAAAAAGCACTATATCCTGCGAAACCAAAGAGAAAAGATTGCGATACTGGGCGATGGAAAATTGACGGATATCCGTGCCATCCAGCAGAACAGCTCCGCTAACAGGATCATAAAAACGCTCCAACAGGTCCGCAATAGTAGTCTTTCCAGCGCCAGACTGCCCAATCAATGCTGTCGTTTCTCCTTTTTTTAGCGTAAAGGATATGCGCGAAAGGACCGGATTCCCATCATAGTCAAACGACAAATCCTTAAAATCAATTTGCTTATTGAGCGCAGTGATAGGAACAGGATTTTCAGGTTCCAAAATCGTGTCTTCAACAGAAAGTATCTCATCCAAACGGTCTAAAGCCGACTGTCCGCGCTTGTAATTTGCTATAGCCGTGGATATGTTTTTTACAGGATTGATCAACTGGGAGAACAGCGCTATATAGGTGATGAACATTCCGGCAGATAGGGTCGAGGCAGGTGACAAAACCATAATTCCTCCAATAACCAGCACAATCATCACTACGGTAACGCCCAAAAACTCACTAAACGGAGACGCCAAATCTGTCTTGCGATAAATAATGGTCTGTTTATCGGAATATTGCTGATTTAAACGGTTAAATACCGATAGGGCGTTTCGCTGAGCATTAAAACCCTTAATAATGCGCAAGCCTGACAGCGTCTCCTCCACATGTGAGAGCAACGAACCCAATCGCTGCTTGGAAGTTTTCGCATCCTTACGCAAAGACTTGGAGATTCTCCCGATAATCACAAAAGTAATAGGGAGCAGTAAAATGGAGTATAAGGAAAGACGGACACTGATACAAAACAGCACCACAATATAGAAGACCGAAGTTATGGGCTCCACCAAAAATGTCCTGATAGCACTGAGTATGGTAAACTCAATCTCATGGGTGTCATTAACCGCCCTGGAAACCACATCGCCACGCCGTTGGTGTGTAAAATAACCAAGTGGGAGGTGGAGAATCTTGTCATATAACTTATTGCGTAAAGAATAAATGAGATCACTACGCACAGAGGCCATCACCCATTGTGAAGCGTAAAAGAACAGATTCTTGAACAGATACAAGACGATGGCAAGTGTGATCAGTCCGAATATGGAATGTCCGATAGTATCAAGCGATATGAAATGACTAAGGAAGGAAACGAACAAGCCGGATATCGGATTCAATTTTCCAAGATGACCTTGAAAAAGCAACTGACAAAACGGTTCAATCATCATAAAGACTGAAACCGTTAGCAGCACAGATAAAATATTGAAAAAAAACACCAACAACAGGCGAAGACTATAGCGCCTTGCCAAGGAAAAAAGGAAGTTGGTGTTTTTTTTCATGAATCAGTAATAAAAAAGGGAGTTGTGAAGTAAGGCACAACTCCCTTAAGTATGATAATAACTATTGATTATTTAGTAATGACGAGTTTGCGTGAAATAACAGCATCGTCGCTTACAATTTGCAGTACATACACACCAGGTGTGAACTCAGAGACATCGAAGTGCTCAACAACAGACTTGCTAGCAATATTGATGGACTTCTGAGCAACGGTCTTACCGGTGAGGGTCGTAATCTTAACGACTGCATTGCCACTCATACCTTCGATACGAACGTTAACCTTGTCGGTTGTCGGGTTCGGGTAGAGTTTCACAGTGGGTTCGTCAGAGATATTGAGAACCTCAGGAATTTCAGGAGCCTCAGTATTGTCATAAGCAGGACCATCATCAACATGGATGGTGAACACATCAGAAGTCAGGAGAGTAGCACCAACATAGTTGTGACCACCAATCTTTTGGGTTACACCACCATCTTTATAGTAGTAGTTGATTTCGGAACCATCAGTAGCATACAACTCATAATGGATCTCATAATCACCAGTCTGCAGGAACTGAGCCATCGTGTTGGTGAAGAATCTGGAGGATACGAAGTGCAGATACAACCAGTCGAAGTCATAAGCGGCACCACTGAGGTTAGAATGCGGATAGTGGTTAACCATAGTGGTATAGAACGCGTAATCCGTACGAGTGGATGTACCGTCTCCACTGGTGAATTCAACATACTGGTTAGTATTCCAAGAATGGTCAACACCATTAATAGTAGTGGTAGGTGTAGTGAGGTACTGACTGATTTCGGAAGCCGGAATCAGAACACCGTCATGATAGATGTAGAAGTTCACAAACACCTTGGTATCCATATCAGTGTAGCACTTGGTATCAACCGTCCACTTGTAAGCAGTGGTCGAGTTGTTGATAGAAGAATTGATGTCGTGGGTTACAGTACCAGCCATATCGGTGAAGATGAAGGCAGGTTTGGAAGTAACCTTAACGGTAATCACATCGGAAGCGATGGTGTCAGGTGACACATTGATTCTGTTTTGAGAAATACAACCATATTTATCCGTTTCAACAACATAGAATGTCATCACAGTGTCAACAATGCCGGCAGGCAAAGTAGCAGTAGCTGTAGTGGCGACAGTAGCATTGTCAGAACCGAACCACTCATAAGTGGAAGTAGAATTCTCATTAGCAACACTCAAAGTGAAGGTGTTAGCAGGATCGGCACAAACGGTGGTATCCTTCAGCATCTCGGGAACAGGAAGTTCACGGATAACAGCAGGCACGCTGTACTCAACGCTACCACAATCGTTGGAAACAACCAACTTAACATCTTTACCATCGAAGGAAGCATGGTCGTATGCGGTGGTGAAGTCCATAGCAACGCCATCGATAGTCCAGGTCAAGGTAACCGCACCATCAGTATTGGCAATAATGTCATAAGTGTTATCATCACCAACAGTCAGACCAGGATCCGTGAACGGAGTGCCTTCGCAAACGGTGAAGTTAGCAGTTGTGAACGGAGTAGAGTTAGCGAACTCAGGAGCCTTATCGAATGCGAGAGCAACAACATTGGAAGTGTCTCTGAAGCATTCAGTCACAACAACGCAAACAACTGAAGTAGGATCAGCAATAGCGGTGGTCGGTTCAATAGCAGTGTAGTTAGCACCTTCTTTCTTCAACCAGAGAGTATCAACTGCAACAGTAGCGTCTGTAGCCAAAGTAACAGTAGGCTCACCAATCAGGAAGTCGCTGAACGGGTTATTAGCACAAGTGTCGCGGAACATAGAAGGATCAATAACCACAGTGGCATGACCGGCAACCTTCAATTGGAAGGTATCAGAAGTAGTGGTACCGCAATTGTTGGTAGCTGAATAGTAAATGTAGTGGTCATGATCGGCAATTGTTGCTTTAGGAGCGGCTGTCCAAGCAGTGTAATAACCAAGCATAGCAGTGGATGTGCTGATTTCGTAACCTTGAGAGGTAATAGCTGAACCATTGTCAACAACAGTGTAGGTAGAAGAGATATCATCACCGTCGCAAACCACATCAGGTGCAGTAAGCGTTACAACAGGTTTTTCAGTAACCGTAATGGTAATAGTCTCGGTCTTGTCGTAAGCAGGACAATCTGTTGAAACAGTGGAGACAGTACCTGTCAAGGAGTACGGGAATGTTTCAGTAGAAGGAATGCTAACCGTACCGGAAATAGTATTACCGGAAACAGTCAGACCAGCATTTGTAAGCTCAGTAGAGAGTGCAAGCGGTTTGTTAGTGGTCATAACAATATTCGCAATAGCGCTATTGTTACATACTGTCTGAGTAGCATTAGCAGGAGCAGTGAGCTTAGCGGTGTCATTAACTGTAATAGTCACAACATTAGAGTAAACAGTACCACAAGCATTCTCAACCATGTAACGAAGGTCAGCTCCGTCATGAGCATGTGTCATTGGAGTTGTAGGATCGAAAGCGGAGAAAGCGGTTTCACCTGTTTTCTTAACTTCCCAACCTTGAGCGTGAATGTTGCTGTTACCATTATCGGTTATAGTCGGAGCGGTCAAAGCAAGGACTTCACCTTCGCAAACTGCAGCAGGAGCTGCGATTGCTGCAATAGTAGCGGGCTCGCTTACTACGAACGGGATAGTAATGCTCTTAGGAGCACCACAAAGATCAGTAGATGTTATGGTAACGGTGACATTCTCAGCAGCAACACCTGTAAGTGTTAACGAAGCACCAGGAGCAACATGCTCATCACCAGATTTGGTGAAGGTAATTGCACCAGCAGGAGTTACAGTGTATGACAGCACGTTGGTCGGGTTCACTAAAATATCAGTAATAGCAAATGTGGAGCCAACACATAATGTATCATCAGAAGAAATGGTATGAGCTACAAAAAGATCAGCAGTGTCATTAACGGTGAGTATTGCAGGATCAGACACAGTCTCACCACAGAAGTTCTCAACATAATAAGTAAGTTGAGCACCATTCATAGCGGTTGTCATATGAGTAACTGTAAGATCAACATCTGAACCTCCAATTCTCCAACCTTGTTTTCTGATAATACCATTAGCAGTAATAGAAGGTACGGCAGGCGTAATAATGTCACCCGCACATGCAACTACATCAGCAGGTTTAGCAACAATCGGTTTTTGACCAACGAAGAATACTACATCAGCTGTCTTCACGCCGCAATTACCAGCAGCCGTAGAGGTAATAGTCACAGTAACGTTGCCAACTGCAACAGGAGTAACAGTAATGTCTACACTTGAACCGCTGTTAGGGACAACATCCACAGAGACCTTAGTGTTATTAGCAGTAGCAGTAATTGTATTACCTTCATTCATGTTAACAGTAAATGTGTATGCACCACCGGCGATACAAAGCGTATCATTTGTAGTAGGAAGAACCAGATTTGCTGTATCATTAACCACGATAGAGACCGGATTAGAAGCAATAGCGCTACCGCAATCGTAACCGACATTAGCAACCAATTCTTTACCATTATCAGAAGCGGTAAGAGGAGTACCAAGCGTATAAGGAGCACCTCCTAATGTGTAATTAGTGTCGACAACACCAGCAGTCGTATTGTGTGTGATGGTAATGTCAGTCAACTCAATAGCTTCACCAGCACAGAAGGTCTTAGCAGGAACTGCCAGAGCCAAGGTAGGAGCAACTACAGTATGAACTGTGAGTTCTACAGCATCAGATACTGAAGTACCACAATGGTTTTTAGCTACATATTCAATGTGTTGTCCATTGTGAGC
>DGGS01000201.1 GCA_002392325.1 Bacteroidales bacterium UBA3868 | reverse complement strand
GAAGAGCTTGTTCTCGGCGAAGACATCGCTCTTCGAGAGCAGGTTCATCAGGGTCGACTTGCCGACGTTGGTGTAGCCCACCAGCGCCACGCGCACGAACTTGTCTCGGTGCCCGCGCTGGGTGGCCTTCTGCCGGTCAATGTCTTTCAACTTCTTTTCCAACAATGAGATACGATTGCGGATAATCCGTCGGTCAGTCTCGATTTCCTTCTCGCCAGGTCCCCTCATGCCGATGCCGCCGCGCTGTTTTTCCAAGTGGGTCCACATGCCCGTCAGTCGGGGCAGAAGGTACTTGTATTGCGCCAACTCCACCTGCACTTTAGCATGGGCGGTCTGCGCGCGCTTGGCGAAGATGTCCAGAATCAAGTGCGTGCGGTCCATCACGCGACACCCCAAAAGGCCTTCGATGTTGCGCTGCTGCGAGGGCGACAACTCATCGTCCACCACAGCGAAGTCTATGCCGTTCTCATGCACATATTCCGCCACCTCCTTGATTTTTCCGGAACCCATATAGGTGCGTGAATCAGGATGCTGCAAATTTTGTGTGAACTGTTTCACGGCCTCGCCGCCGGCGGTGTCAACCAAAAAGGCAAGCTCGTCCAAATATTCACGGGTTTTCTCTTCGGATATGTTGGGCGTGGATACGGCAAGAAGTACGGCGGTTTCAGGTGTGGACATCGGTGATAGGGTGTTGTTAGTTGGTCTTTGAATCTTGATTTTTTTAAGTTTGCAAAAATAAAAAAAAACGCCTTTGAATCATTTTTTACTATCTTTGCAACGCTGTTTGAATGATAAAACAGCAACAGACATATTTGAAAGCGCATTTTCGCTTATTCCGATAGTGTGAACCTCGACAACTCGCATAATTAAGACCGGAATATGAGAAGAACGCTCATCTTATTGTATGGTAATTGCCAATACTTTAGGTGGGGCTTGTTCTTCCTTATTCGTCTTAAGGGGAGTCGAGCCCTGCACTATGGATAAGGTTTGAATCTTGCTCCACTTTCTTATTTGTTCCGTTAAAGAGGATGCTATGCGACCAAGGTCGCTTTTTGATATACCATGTTTCAAAATGAATAATGAAAGGGTTTGGGAGACGCGCTTTGGCGCGTCTCCTGTTTTATGAAAAATATATATCTTTGCAATCATAATCTGGTGAATCCGCCCGCTCTCGTTAACTATGCTTTTTAATTCATTAATAATTTTAATCCTTTCAAGATGAAAAATATAATTCGTTCCCTGATGCTTGGAATGGCGTTTAATCTGCTTGTGTTTTCGTTACATGCGATATCCGTAACTCAAAAACGGGTGATGCCATCGTTCAATTCCGTCACCAATGAATCCCCATTGAAAATCAGTTATGCTCAAAGCAATGAGTATAAGGTGTTTATAAATATGGAGGAGCGTTTGGTGCAGGGACTTAAAACAGAGGTGCGCGACGGCATGTTGTATATTTCTTTGGATGAGATGCTGGTGCCAAACAAAGATGAGAAATATGTGATCTTGGTGTATGCACCAGTCTTGGTTGAAGCGCATAATGCCGGATTGGGC
The DNA here is from genome assembly GCA_002392325.1 of Bacteroidales bacterium UBA3868. GTDB lineage: Bacteria > Bacteroidota > Bacteroidia > Bacteroidales > WCHB1-69 > F23-D06. Next base: position 10,169 of record DGGS01000201.1, on the reverse strand, counting down.
GGACTGTCGCTCGGTGATTTGACGGGAACCCTTCTGTTGATTGATAATTCAGGAGGTGGAAGTGTGGACTTCGCGTTTGCGCGCTACAATGCGGTGGATGCCTATACCTCTATTCATGTAAATAACAGAGGCAATGGCAGTGTCACGGGTGAGTGTTATGTGAATGAGTTGAAAATTGAAAACGAAGGAGCGGGAGCTGTGGAGTTGAAAGGTTCAACACAAGAATTGAAAATTTCTTGTGTTGGTGTGGGCAATGTGGATGCCCTGGAACTGACCGCCCAGCGGGCCATTGTCTCTTTGGCGGGAACAGGGCGGATAGTGGCTACGGTTACGGGTATCGCTAAAGTTCAGCGCAGAGGACATGGAGTGGTCAACATCTTTGGGGACGCAACGATTATTCAAGAATAGGTATCATGAAATAGAAGAATTGAAGCACTGCCTCAATTAAGATTATGGAAGATTATCATAGATTTTTAGAGCGTGTGTCTCTGGCCCAGGGATGCCATTTCAGAAAGACGATGGAGGCGATGAGAATCAAGGAACTATACACCCATTCGGAGCACCATACCCAGCGTATGTGAAAGCGGAACACCGTGGTGGCGAGATAAATGAAAACGATGTAAAACAGCAGCACTCCGGTTTCCATGATTAGGGCTATGAACGTGTTGCCAGTGCCGGATACAAACTCGAAATAAATCATGGCAGCAGCCATAATAAGGGCACCTACATAAATAGTGTATAGTACAGGCACCGATTGCGTGGCGAGAGTGGCATCGTCAGTATATATGGAGGCTACTTCGCGTGGGAACAGAGTGAAAAACAGCAGAATGGGGAGTAGAGTGAGGACCGACATTTTGAGAATCCGTAATAAGGTTTGCGGAATCTCTGTCGCCTTTCCTGCCCCCAAGAGTCGGCTGGTCACTGTGTTGGCGGTGGCGCTGTAGGCAAAAACCGAAAGAGTACAGAGCATATAAACGCTGCGCACAATACCGGAAATGGCCATCGGCTCTTCCCCAAGATGCTCAATCATGGCAAAAAACAAGAACCAGGTTCCGAAAGAGATGAGCCGTTGGAACATGGTAGGGATGGAAATCCGAAGCACTGATTTCAGCAATCCGATGTCAAATTTTTGAAAAGAGAACAAACGATACTCCTTATAGGGCAGTTTCAGCAAAGTGTAGGCAAAAAAGGTGACAAATGCGGTGGCTTCCGACAAAACGGAGGATAGGCCAGCGCCAGCAACCCCCATTTCGGGCAGTCCGAAATGTCCGAAAATCAGCGCATAGTCGAAGAAGATGTTCACAAAAGCCATCATTATGGTGGTGATGGTGATGATTTTGGTGTTGGAGAGCCCAATGTAGAGTGAACGGAACAGGAAATTGATACTGACAAAGAGGATGCCCCATTGCCGAAAGTGCATGAACTCAAGTGCTGAAACACGTATATTTGGGGAGGTAATGATGCGTGAGAACAGCCAGTCGGTGCATGAGCCGAGTACAATGAGCAAGAATAGCCCGAGCAGTAGGGAAAAATAGAGTCCATGCTCGAAAATCTTGCCTATTTTGGCAATATTGCCCTCGCCAAGCCGTCGTGCCACCATGATTTGCACGCCAACGGCAAATCCTTGCGTGATGGTTGTGAAAACGAGGTAATACAATCCAGCCATCATGGCGGCCCCAAGTTCGGCATTGCCTACATGCCCGAGAAAAATGGTGTTCACCAACACGATAAGGGTCTGTGCCAAATTGCCGAAAATGATAGGGTACGTAATTTGCCAGATTTCCTTGTGGCTGACGGAGAGTTGCATGGTCTGTTCAGAATAGAGTCGTTCAATTAAGAATGTGCAAAAATAACAAATTTCCACACACCGAAGATGTTCTTGGAAAGATGTTTAAACCAAAGCTGCCACAAAATAGTAGATCATCAGCCCCACGCAGATCAGTTTCAGCACGGTGCCGGTCATCAGTCCGACAAACGCACCGGAACCTGCTTTCAACGCCTGCCCTAACGACATGTCGTTCTCGTTCCGGTTGGACATCAGTTCTCCAAGTACAGCACCGACAAAAGGACCGAGCACTATGCCCCAGGGACCGAAAAAGAGTCCGGCGATCAGTCCGATAGTGCTTCCCCACACGCCTGACTTGGAACCGCCCATTACTTTAGTGCCCCAAACAGGAACAACGGCATCAAGGATTTGCACTACAGTGGTTACGACACCCCATATCAGCAGGAAACGCCAACTGAACTGCACTTTGCTTGTGGCATGAAGAAGCCACATCCCGACATACGCCAGTGGAACGCCCGGCAAAATGGGCAAGATACAACCCACCAGTCCAGTCAACAGACAAATGGCACCCAGTATGATTAGAACGATATCCATAATAGAGCGTTTGGGGCTAAGATAAGTGCTCTCCCTTTATCGCTGCATAAATTCAGCGATTGTCATTTCTTGTTGATTAACACTTTTTTATTTACTAATCGTCCATCCTCGGTCATGCCCTGAAGAATGTAGATGCCGGTGCTTAGTTCTTTCAAGTCGTTGACCTTTAGAGGTTGTCCTAATATGTTGAACACTTGTATGACGGTTACGACAGCGTCATTGGTCCATTCCTCGATTCCGGTGTCGTCAGGAACAGGTATGCCCATAGTGCCATCGGACAAGATGTTTTGGGCGTACAATCCGCCATTGGCGCTGTTGACCCAAGCCACGATGTTTTGTCCGAGGTGGAATCCTGCGGTGTTTCTGCTAACAGTGCGATCGTATTGGGTGGAACTTAATGTTTTGGTCCATAGAATATTGCCATTCATATCCATACCTACTGCCTCAACAGTTGAAGTGTAAGGGCTGCTTTCACCGCTTCTCTTATAGATCACCGTAAAACCGGTGCCGTCCTCAAAGGCATCCACCATGATGTTTGAATAATTGACACCAACATTATCGGCCACCAAGACACCTTCGCCCCAGACTTTTGTGCCAGTCGGGGTGATGCGGTTGACATAAACTCTCGATTGGCTTTGTGTGACCGCATCTGTCTGCTCATAACCGATGATGAGGTCGTGGCTGACAGGATCAACGGTGCCGTATGCCTCAATGTAATAATTCGAAGGATCTGTAGAGTGTACAGGAATGCCGTCTTGTCCGTCAATTGTGGATAATCCGTCGCCGTTGTAATGGAAAACATAGGTGTTGAAGGCGTTGCTAATGGCGGGATGCCAAATATATGCGTAGCCGCCACCCATGCCGTCGGGTATCGCGTAGTGGAGATAGGTGACTTGAAAAGATTGCATGGACATCAGCTTCACCGCAGGACCCATTTGTGTGCCATTAGGGGAATATCCGATAACATAAATCTCTTTGTCAGCGTACAATCCAACGTTTGAAGAAACTTTCTCATAGGTGAGGGAAACAGTGTTCTCGGGACCAAGGGTAAGTTTTCCATATCTCACATTGTAGTTGCCACCGTCAACGGTGATGCAGGGGTTGAGTGTGCCATCAGCGTTGATGTACTGCAAGTAAAGCCGCTGGTAGTCGTAGCCCAGGGCCCATACACCTCCGTCATTGCCGGCGACCAACTCGGCACGAGAAAAGGCGTTGTTGTTGAAAAGTGCGATGCCTTGCGCCCCCCATGTGTAAGTGCCGTTGGAATCGATTTTAACGGCCACAGTTTGGTCTTGAGCGGTGGCAAAGCAACTCACCACAGCATGGTCGGAAGTGGTGGTCATGGCAATGCCTTCCGAATAGGAGTAGAAATTATGTCCGGTGATACGGATGCCCTCGGTGCCCCATTGCGGAGTGCCGTCGAATGTGAGTCGCTGCAAGGCGGGACCGTAGCCGTTGATTCCTGATTCAATCCATTGCACATAGGTGTCGCCCGTTTCATTGTCGGTCGAAATATAAATCTCGCCAGCATCTGGGGAACAGTTGGCGATATGGTTGTTGTTGACGGGGTCGTCCGTCCATTGGGCATGCAGCGCAAAGGTGGCAGACAAGGCAATGATTAATAAGGAGATTTTTTTCATTTTGATTTTATTTGGTAGCAACAATGATTATGTTATTATATCATTATCAGAAGGATATAACGAGTGCAAAAATAAAAAAAACACGGAATTATCCCTTTTTAGTCTGGCAAATTATTCTTTTTTCCTTTTTCACCTGTAAACTGTACACCATTCCGCGAAACGCATTAGCGGTGAGTGGAAATAACTGCGTAAACAGGTTGACATCTATATCATTGCCCTCAAAAGGTGTGTGACACATGGCGAGAGGTAAATGACGCTGTGATCGTTTTAAATAATGCGTATTTTTGCATCATAATAACTGAGAAAATGTTTTTTGTTACAAAGTACATGGTTTAAAACTAAAAACGGGAAAAGCAATCCTTAGCTGTCACCTTTTGGATTATTCTCGTCATATAGTTGTTATAGTTGTCACATTACCTATTGTAATACATTTGAATGGATAACGTATCGTTTTGGGAAAACCAATACAGACGCAACATCGGCCGCATCACCGGACTCTGTTACCTCTATGTGGGAGACCAGTCCGTGGCGGAAGACCTTGCCCATGACATTTTTCTCAAGGCGATAGAAAAGTATCACACGATAAGGGCTGCATTCAAATTTGACACTTGGTTGAAACGTATTGCTGTGAACCACTGCATAGACTACTTGCGCCAGCAGCCTAATTTCGTCCCTCTTACAGAAGAACTCGCCGAGGAAGAGGAGGCGGAAGGTGTCGTCCTGTGGGTGAAGGACATTACGGCGGATGAACTTGCGGAAACCATCCGACAACTTCCCGAGTTGCAGCGCACGGTGTTCAACCTTTACGCCATAGAGGGTTATTCCCACAAGCGCATTGCAGCCTTGTTGGGCATCTCCGTTGATTATTCCAAGCAGTTGCACCACCGGGCGCGCACACGGTTGGGCAGGATACTCGCCGACAAACACGAAGTAATGAAAACAAAAAAAAAGGATTAGACTATGTTTTTACGAAAAATAATCAAGAGCAACACCCGCCAACTCGACCGCTTCTACCGTTCGATGTTGTCGGAATATACCAAAGCTGGGGGCATGGTTTGTCCACCCCCATCCGATATTTCTTCCAAAATGGGTGCAGCTGTCGCGACGCGCAGGGTTCTCTTTCTCATCATTGCGGCCACCGGTTTGATCGGGGGGATCGTCGTCTGGCAGGTGCTCCGCCCCTCTACAACCAAGTCACTGTTCCCAATGGAGCAACAGACCACCTCGACTTGCGATACCGTCGCGACTTTCCACGATGCGTCTCCACACATGAGCGCTGTTAAAAACAAACACGTTGTCGGGGCTCAACGAAAAACCAGTCATTGCCGGGAACTTCTTCCCAAAGTTAAAAACGCTCCCATGGTCACGACACCCGTCGCCACGCCCACAGTGCCTGTCAGACAAAACACCAATCCGGCAATAGGGGAGAGACCTGCCGCCTCTCTGGCATCCGTCGAGCCAAACGCCAGTACCTTCGCCGAGAAGCGGCACACCGTCCCTGCAGGACAGGCTGAACAGGCAGGGAGCAACCCCATGACAACCCAAGATTTTTCCTCTACACCTGTCACCTTTGATGAGAACATCGTCTTTGATGATGAACACGATAATTATTCAAATATGGACAGCATCAAAAATATCGGACTGGCAGCCTTGATGGTTCTGGCGATGGACACCGCTGCGCCGGCACAGGTTGACACGACAGGCTATCAAGCCCCAGACAAAACAGAGACGGTGACTTCTTCGCCCAAAGACCAAAGTTGGAAAACACAGTTCAAACGGCACGAGTTCACCCTTGGGGTGGGCGACCCATCCAGGGTCAACTATTTCAGGAACAGGGTAGGGACTGAGCCCAACTACTATCCGGAGGTATGGCTGCAGAACCAATACCATATCGGGAATATCTATACCACATGTCCCATCACCTTAGGCTACCGCTTCCGCGTGCTGAAATGGCTATGGGTAGGCGGCGATGTGAGTTATTGCGGCTTTTTCGGTTCTTTCAAAGACGTCTACACGGACCAAAAGGTGGGCAAGTACCGAGACCACTTCATCTCCATCATGCCGGCAGTCCGGTTTTCGTCTCTGTACCGGGAGCATTTCGCCATGTACAGCGGCATAGCCTGCGGTATTGCCTTTGAATACAGCGAAAGCTACCCAGACTACAAAGCCCACAACAATCATCTGGCATTTCAACTCACTCTTTTGGGCTTCACAGCCGGAAACCAGCGGTGGTTTGGTTTTGCCGAGTTGGGTTGTGGATACAAAGGAGGTTACGTGAATGCCGGTTTGGGGTTCCGTTTCAACCCCAAGAAATAACAACAGAAAAATTGAGCTATCATGAAAAAAATACAGTTTATCATCATATTGACAATCACCGTATTACTAAGTGGTTGTACTGTGGAAAAAAATGATCACAAGAATGGCAAGGGTGCTTCTGCCGCCGCCTATTGGCTGGATGCCACCGAAGAGGTGCTCATGCGCTGTCCCGATGTGGCATTCAAGTTCAATACATGGCTGAATGCTCCGGATGATCAGAAAGACAGCATCAAGAATCTATATTTCCCGAATTATGAGATTCAAGAACGTCCAGACAACAGGTGGTTTTTCTATTTGAACGGGCGCAGGATTTTCAGCATCGACACTCATGGCGACTACACACTGAATCGCCCCAATGTCTCTTGGGTGATTGGTTGGGACACAATTGCTTATTCGAGCACCCCGTTCCATACTACCTATTTGAATTCTTGTTCCATGATGTTGTCCCGTTTGAACGGCAGCAATACCTGGACAATTCATGCCCAGCCCGCATGGGCAGAACATCCCGACTATTTCCCGTGGTTTACCAAGTTAGAACTTACATTTACCGACAATTCCGTGCCAGTCTCGCTGACAGGACAGGATTTCACGCTGGCAGGGGAGGGAGCCTACCACTTTTTGGCGAAGAGAGACCATGACAAAGAGACCTATTACTGTCAGTCGTTCACGGTCAAGGATGCCCAGATACAGGATTTCAAGGGCATGGACATCCATAACCTATGGGCTTCCGGGGATTTGACGCTGAAGATTATCGCGGACTGGGACACGGTTCCCGAGAATTGTGTGGCGGAGGAGAATCTGAAAGCCCTCTTCTACACGAAAGGAGGGAAGCAAAATGCCACCATTATCATGCATGATGTGGAGGAGGACTGGACCTTGCCCGAGCCCCAGAACATGGAGCAGCACTTTCAGGAGGCTTCCTTTATAGAGTGGTTTTTTCCTTGGTTCTAAGAAAGTTTCATCTTTGGGGAGATAAAGAGTTCTGTACGATGTTGCAGAACTCTTTTTTGTTACAAAAATACCAGTGGATTAAACATGGTGGATCATGTTCATACCGAATGGATACGACTCAACTCTTCAGAAAAGTGCCGGATGGACGATTGTTCAGACCCCCTGTTTTTCTGTACACAGGAAAATCTATTATACTTCTTTTTTCGTATTTTCGCCGACAGAATCCTCCCGTTATGAAAAAGACTGTCTTGTTCCTGATTCTCTGTCTTTTAGGTATAACCCTTCAGGCGCAGAAGAATCCCCCGAAATACAAGTCTCCGGAGCCGCCAGTGCCCTACGGTCCCACGCCAACCCCCGCGCAGGTGGCCTGGCAACGGATGGAAATGAACATGTTCTGCCATTTCGGTCCTAACACCTTTACCGGTTTGGAATGGGGCGAGGGCACAGAACCCGAGGATATCTTTAACCCGACTAACCTCGATTGCAACCAATGGGTGTCGGTGGCGAAGAATGCTGGTTTTCAGGGGATTATTCTAACTGCCAAGCACCATGACGGTTTCTGTCTATGGCCCAACCCGCAGAGTACGCACACCGTGCGCGGGAGTGCGTGGTGCAATGGTAAAGGCGATGTGCTCAAGGAACTCTCAAAAGCGTGCCAGAAAGGCGGCGTGAAGTTCGGCATCTACATCTCCCCGTGGGACCGCAACGCGCCCACCTACGGGACAGACAAGTACAACAAAGTGTTTCTCAAAACTTTACAGCACGCGCACGCCCACTACGGTCCTATCTTCGAGCAGTGGTTCGACGGAGCCAACGGTGAGGGCCCGAACGGCAAACGGCAGGTCTATGACTGGGAAAGATTCAACGCACAGACATTGAAATTGCAGCCCAATGCGGTGATTTTCAGCGATGTGGGTCCGGGATGCCGCTGGGTTGGCAACGAGGAGGGAAAATGCGGGCGTACATGCTGGTCGCGGCTTGATATCGAGGGTTTCGGTCCCGGTGCCGATGCCCCGTCGCAGGATACGCTCAACGCGGGCAACTACAACGGCGCGTGCTGGATTCCCGCCGAGACGGATGTCTCCATCCGACCGGGCTGGTTCTGGCGAGAGAGCGAGCACCCGAAGAGTGTGCAGGAGTTGCTGAAAATCTACTACAACAGCGTGGGCCGCAACTCCTTGCTGCTCCTCAATGTGCCGCCCGACCGCCGCGGTCTCATCCCCGCCGAGGACTCTTCGCGCCTCGTGGAGTTCCGCACCGCGCTGGACAGCATCTTCGCACACGATTTAGTGGTTGAAGCGGCGAAAGGTGAAGGATATTTCGGAATTTATGTGTCAAATGTCCGCAAAAGCAACCATAGGCACTGCCTTTGCTGGGATAACATCCCTGCTTATATGAAGGGGCATGAAAACAACTGTAATTCTTTTCGATATAGCCCATTCCATCTGATTGGAGACAACCATTACGATAACTATTGGGTCACCGACGACAGTGTAACTACCGCTTGGGCAGAGTTCCAGTTCAAAGAACCGCAGACCTTCAACCGCGTGTTGCTGCAGGAGTACATCCCGCTCGGCCAGCGCGTGGAGAAGTTCCATGTTGAGGTAGAGGATGACAACGGCCAATGGCGCACCATCGCCGAGGAAACTACCATCGGCTACAAGCGCATTGTGCTCACCGAGACCGTCACCACGAAGAAGGTGCGCGTGGTCATAGACAAAAGCCGTGCCTGCATCGTGCTGAACCGGGTGGGGCTGTTCATGGACCGGATTTTGGAGGGAAAGTAGTCTTATGTTGTATATTTTTTTATTTTTGCAACTTAAATATTATCCAAAATAAAGATGCTATGCAAGAAGAATTTATGATAATGCTGATGCTTTATGCAGCAAATATCGATGGCAAAATAAAACCGGATGAGTTGAAAGTGGTGTTGGAAAAGTTTGATGCCCTAAAAGTGGTTGAAGTACGCCAGAAATTCAATAAGATGAATGATGAAGAGGTGCTGAATTACATTGTTAATCAAAAAGATTCCATTCTGGACAGCCAAGAAAAGAAATCTGCCATGATGATGGAATTACGTAGAATTATTGAGTCTGATGGAAAAAAGTTGCCGATAGAGGAACTTCTGTTATGTGAAATGGAAAGATTGTTGCAATAACGATTTTAGGTTCAAATAATACTAATGCGTTATGAAAATTGCTCTTTTTGCCGCCGTGCCAGATGAGGTCGGATCTTTTGCCGACCATGTGAACTTCACCGGTATCGGGCGCGAGAACACTACCCGCGCCATGGTCCGGTTTATGGAAAAGTATAAAGATGAGGATTTTGTCATGCTCAATGTCGGTTCCGTGGGTTCGCATGACTTACCTGTGGGTACCATCCTCAGTGTCTGCGAAATTATTTCCGGAAGCTCGTCATTTTATGAGGAAAAAATGTTGCCATCCCATTTTGGTGTCTATGCCGACAATCAAGTTCAGAAGGCTAAATTGTATTCCTCCGACTGCTTTGTGTCACCGGAAGTTTTCACCGAGAAATATTTGGAATCGGTAAAATCCAAGGTCGATTGCTTCGACATGGAATCCTCGGTTTTGATCTCTTTTGCGCAGGATTACGGCAAAAAGTATGTGTCGTATAAGATTGTTTCCGATAATCTGGATGTGGATATTGAGGTGTGGAGACAACGGGTGCAGAATTTGTCAGAGGTGCTGATTGCCCACATTCAACAGGTTATGAATGAGTTAGGACAGAAAGAGGAAATAGAGTTTTTGAAGTAGAGACGATTCTGATCAGATTATGCGTACCAATTTCAAAATACCCCATACATTTACCATTGTTTTTGCCATTATTGTGGTTTGTGCCGTGCTCACCTGGATTGTCCCGGG
>DGGS01000038.1 GCA_002392325.1 Bacteroidales bacterium UBA3868 | reverse complement strand
ATCAATGATGAGATTGAGAAACTGCGTCTGCATACTACGGCATCCCTGCTTTCCGGTCGGCGCGACATCATTGTAGTGGCCTCTGTATCTTGTATTTACGGTATCGGAAACCCGGATGATTTCGCCAACAATGTCATCCATTTGCACACGGGAATGCTGATTGACCGCAATAAACTGCTGTTGGCGTTTGTCAACAGTTTGTATTCCCGCACCGAGCTGGATCTGCAAACCTCCCAGTTCCGCGTGAAGGGCGATACGGTGGACATTTTCCCGCCGTACAATGAACATGCGTTCAGAATCGTATTTTTCGATGATGAGATTGAATCCATATTTGAAATAGAGGCCTCTTCAGGTGGGGTAATCAACAAATTGGATAAGATCACCATTTATCCGGCCAGCATTTTTGTCACCACGCAACAATCGCTGAATGAGGCCATTGACAACATCAAGATTGATTTAGGCGAGCAGATTGAGTATTTCCGTTCCATTGGCAAGTTCTTGGAAGCCAAGCGTTTGGAGGACCGGGTGAATTACGATGTGGAGATGATGAAAGAGCTGGGCTATTGCTCCGGCATTGAGAATTACTCCCGTTACTTTGACAAGCGCCAGCCAGGGCAACGGCCGTTCTGCATTCTGGATTTCTTCCCCGATGATTTCATTCTGGTGGTGGATGAAAGCCATGTCACGGTTCCCCAAATCGGGGCCATGTATGGCGGCGACCGCTCCCGCAAAATCAATCTGGTGGACTACGGTTTCCGTTTGCCGGCGGCTTTGGACAACCGTCCGTTGAAGTTCAACGAGTTTGAGAATATGATTGGGCAGTCCATCTACATGAGTGCCACTCCGGCGGATTTTGAGTTGCAGCAGTCAGGAGGTGTGGTGGTGGAGCAGGTGGTGCGCCCCACAGGTTTGTTGGACCCGGTGATTGAGGTTCGTCCTGCCACGAATCAGGTGGATGATTTGCTGGAGGAGATTGAAGACACCGTCGATCGTGGTGAGCGTGTGCTGGTGACCACGCTAACCAAGCGCATGGCTGAGGAGTTGAACAGTTACCTGATCCGCATCGGCATCAAGTCGTGCTATATCCACTCGGATGTGGAGACCTTGGACCGTGTGGAGATTTTGAAGGATTTGCGCTTCGGTGCCATTGATGTGCTGGTGGGCGTGAATCTGCTGCGTGAAGGTTTGGACTTGCCGGAAGTCTCCTTGGTGGCCATCATGGATGCCGACAAGGAGGGGTTTTTGCGCAACACGCGTTCGCTTACGCAGACGGCGGGGCGTGCGGCGCGCCATGTGAACGGCAAGGTGATCTTCTATGCCAACAAGGTTACGAAGTCCATGCAGGCCACGATGGACGAAACCAACCGCCGGAGGGCCAAGCAGATGGCTTACAACGAAGAGCACCACATTGTGCCCAAGGGCGTGGTGAAGTCCGAGGAGGTGTATTTGGCCGGCCAGATTGACGAAGCCGTGACCAAGCAGGGCGAGATTGACCGGAAGAGATACAAGATGGTGCAGCAAACCGAATCAATGGCGGCGGAGGATGACATTCGTTTGCTGAATTTGGAACAATTGAAACTGAAATCCAAGCAGTTGCGTAAAGAAATGGAGAAAGCGGTCAAGGATTTGGATTTTGACCGAGCCACCGGGTTGCGAGATCAGGTAATCAGGATTGAGCAAAGAATTAAGGAATATTAGTCTTTCCTCATGAATTCTTTCGGCGCGTACACCATTCCGCCGTGAACATAGTGAACGGCGGAATCCTAATCAACAGACCGCCAAGTTGGGTCAACACCTAATATCAGGATTTTCCTCTGCAAATAATGATTGTGGCACAAAAGTGCCGCAAGAAACTAACTCCCCTTCTGAATCCAGAAGGGGTGCCCGTAGGATTTTCGTTGGGGCAAAGATAGGGAAAAAGAGTACACGGTGAACGGTGAAGGGTTATCGTCTCACCACCTTCACATTCCGCACGGTGCCGTCGGTCAGGGTGACGCGCAGGAGGTACAGGCCGGAGGGGATGTCGGAGGTGTTGACCGTGGTTTGTGGGGATGGCAGAGACTAAATGGTGGTTATGGTTTATTTGTCTATTGTTCATCGCCTTCAATTTGATGATTTATTTGATTTATTAGCTGGAGCAATAATAAAAATTGAGAATTTGGATTTTAGATGTTAGACCCGATATATTACGATACATAATACTTGATTTTTTTTGTTCTTTAATACACCACAACCTTTGCGGATCTGTCTCCTATGCGGACAATGTATGCGCCAGCGCGCATGGGAATGAATGTCCTATCCGCTTGTAAAATGTCACTGGCGACATGTTGCCCCAGCGTGTTCAGCACTTCCACCCGTTGACTCGTTCCCGATTCATTTTTCACATATAATCCACCCAAAACTCCCCATGCAAAACGCCCCTTGGCAGAATGTTCTTCTACACCTACCGTCCCCGGGCGAATCTCCATATGATTTTTTACAACACCGGATTCTGTAACCAATGTCAAGCTGTCATGATCATAATATGCACCTTCGGGTGAACTCACACAGCACCCGCGCAACTGAAACCCTTCAATGGTTTTGAAACACTTTGCAGCGTTGATGGTCAGACTGCTCGAATCCATCTCAAAAATTGTGTGGGCATATTCGCCCGTTGAGCCTGCAAATCCAGAATGAGGAGAATTTGAAGGAACATTAATATTCACATGTGCGCCGCCGGTTATAGTGAAAGATGGCACATCGATATCACAGTTGATCCCCTCGAAATAGGTGGAATTCAATGTCAGTGTTCCTGTACCAATAATGTTATAACTTCCCTCATAGATAACCAAGGGATATAATCCGGATATCTCATTATCCCCGATCAATTCAATGTTTACAACAGTACTGTGTCCGCCTATTGAAACCACCCAGGAGCCGCTATAATCCATGGGATCACCACTTGTCCAGGGTAAGACCGTGGCATTCTGGAAGGTGAGGGTGTGAGAATCCGAATTATAGCGAATTGTCCCCGATATGTATGAACTTGTGATGTCGTCTTGGTTGTTAGGGGTGACCTGAACATCCGCAATACGAATATATGGATATTGTGATTGACCGTTCAAAACAAAAAACAGTATAAGAAGAATCAAGAAAAACGATTGAACAATGTTTTTTTTCATAATGTTATTATTTTAAGGGTTAATATTTTCGTTTGCAGACAAGCAAAGAAGTATTATTTCAAGTAAACAAACAATTTTTTTCATACAATCAAGTATTTGTTTACTGTACAATTGTTTTGACAGTTTCTTTTCCCACACGCACTATATATATGCCTGATTTCAATGAGATAAAAGTGCCTGACATTTGGGGTTTTCCAACATAAACACATTGACCCGCAATATTTAACACTTCTATTGTCTGGTTTTGGGTTAATCCGTCTATACGAATTCCGCCGTCCATACCAATTGCCCGCCATTTCGGTTTCACCTCCTCGAAAATATTCACCATTCCCTGTCGAATCTCCATGTAATCATGCATTGACATGACCATATTCCCGTCTTGTGTCAGCCAATGATGATAGGAATCATAAACCACACCTGTAGGAGACACAATGTGACAATTGTTCAACGACCAGTATGGTATTAAAAAGAAACATGTAGGGGCTGTAATTGTCAGCGTGCTATTGTCAATGGCAAACAACGGGTATATCGGATTGTCGTCACCAATATAGTCGTATAAAGTGTTTATTCCTTTATTCATAGCCGTTATGTTTAGCGTCGCACCTCCCATAAGTCCAAGAAAAGATGTTCGCGCGGCATCTATTGCCGTACCTTCTGTCGCGGTCCCAACTTGCAAATGACCAGGACCGATAATAGTGCAGGAATCGGGACCAATGAATAGATTCTGGATGAAATTGTTTCCTAACAGTTTGATTTTGATGTGACTGTTTCTCCAAAATGATACATTTTCTGATATGGTGGCATTGTCCAAAGTCATAATCTTTGTTAACGCATCATAGGATACATGTCCGGATATACAATCCCCAACAATGCTGTCATTGGATTCCGTGATGGCTATGCCTCCTATCATGATGTCAGGAAGGGTGTCGTTCTGACCCCGCGCCGCCCCGCCGCACATCAGCAGCAGGGTAAGAAATGCTGTGGTTAATAATGCCCGTTTCATAATGTGTGTGTTTTATTGGTTACTATTTTCGTTGGGGCAAAGATAGGGAAAAATTTGGATTTTGGATTTTAGACGTGAGACGTGAGAGGTGTGACGTAAGATGTGAGATGTGTGAGATGTGGGGTAAGATGTAAGACGAGAGACTTTTCATTTTCTGGCCACCTTTATGTTTTGCACGGTGCCATCGGTCAGGGTGACGCGCAGGATGAACAGGCCGGATGGGATGTCGGATGTGTTAACCGTCGTTTGTGGTGATGGCAGAGACGCACGGCCGTGCGTCTCTGCGGAAACGGGCCGCCCGAACATGTCGAACATTTCAATGTGTGCGATTCTCGCGTTGCCGCCCGTGACCGCCACATGCAACATATCGTCTGTGGGGTTGGGGTGCACGGTGATGTTTTGTTGGCCCGTTAATGTCGGGGATTCCGCCGCAGGCGGAATGGTGGTGGTTTCCAATGCCCGTGTCTCCATATTGGGAATTATATTGTGTTAGGTTTCCAAAGGGAAGTACTCGCTCGTATAATATGCCAGTTGTTGCATCTGCTCTGCTGATATGAGCGAACACACTGTCAAAGGCATGTGTGTACGTTTGAGCTTTGACATATACTGTCACCATTATAAATGTAATAATTAGAAAAAATTTCTTATAACTTATAAGAGTTTGGGATTATTTTAATTTACAAAATCTGACCGCAAAATTCACTGAAATATTGTATCCGTGATAAGGGTATTGTTCGGGAGGATTCATATAGAAGACCATGGCGAAAAATGTTCTCAAAGGATAGTCTCGGGATGGTTTTGCGTTAGCTGATTTCAGCAACAATCCGTAGCCTGGTCTAATGTCTATTTGAAAGGATATTTTTTTTTCTTTTAAAGCGAATTCGAATCCAAAGAAGGGGTAGGCTCCAATTTTCCACAAGTGCGGACGTAGAAGAGACATTCCTCCTGACGCGCCTCCCCCTATCATATAATAATACGAAACACCATTTTTTTCTGAGAATTTATGCTGAAACAAAAAATTCTGAGAAATCTCGTTCATATATATTGCAAAACCACTGGCAAAAGAGGTGTAATTGATGAAATAGTCTGATAAGAAATCGGTCTGAAAAACACAATTTTTAGAAATGCCGTATTTAATTGAGGGTCCACCTCCGAGAACAGTGATATTCAAACCTGCGCTAAACTTGTAAAACTCCATACTGTCAGCGGGAGGTAAATAACAACTTGTACTAACCTTTTTGCCTTTGGACAACAATACGGATTGAAGGATATTGTCGTATTGAACATGTCCCTTCACCACCCCACCGCACATCAGCAGAAGGGCGAGAATAGCTGTGGTGAATAATGCTCGTTTCATAATGTGTGTTTTTTGATGGTTAACATTTTCGTTGGGGCAAAGATAGGGGAAAAATGGATGTGAGATGTGAGACGAGATAATAAGGACATAAGACAAAACCAAAGACCCA
>DGGS01000168.1 GCA_002392325.1 Bacteroidales bacterium UBA3868 | reverse complement strand
AGTGGCCGAGGTCAAGGTCGGTCTCGGTGCCGTCGACGGTCACATAACACTCGCCGTGCTCGTATGGATTCAATGTTCCCGGGTCGATATTGATATAGGGATCGATTTTTTGTATGGTGATGGTGTAGCCGCGGGCTTGTAGTAGTTTGCCAATGCTGGCCGAGATAATGCCTTTACCAAGAGAGGAAACCACGCCTCCCGTCACAAAAATATAGCGTTTCATATCCAGATATTTTTTTTCTATTGTTTATTGCATAATTGTTTTCCTTTCTTCTCGTACCAATCCACAAAACTCCGGCAAGCGAGACGGGCCCCTCCTTTTGTGGGATAATGTCCCGAAAAATACCAGTCGCCGGGATGGTTGGGTATTGCCTGATGCAGGCCTTCCAGCGACTGGAAGACCAGTTCTATCGGACAATGTACCTCAGAAGGTCTCAGCAGTTCGACCATTTTTTCATTCAGTTCTTCCGCCGTAAAGGGCTCGTACAGTTGACGGAGCGCATTCTCATGATTTTGCAGGCAGTCTTCATACACCTGCTCCACCAAATGATGCGCCCCCCGTTCCATCAGCAGGGAAATGGCCGCTTGGAAGGCGATAAACTCCTCAATGCGGCCCATATCGATACCGTAAAAGTCGGGATAGCGGATTTGCGGGGCCGAGCTGACCACCACGATCTTCTTGGGATGCAGTCGGCCTAATATTTTTAAGATGCTCTCTCGCATGGTCGTTCCTCGCACAATGCTGTCGTCAATGACCACCAGATTGTCGATGTCAGGCCGGATGGAGTTGAAGGTGATGTCATAGACATGCGCCGCCAAGTCGTTGCGGGTGCTGCCTTCCGTGATAAAAGTGCGGAGTTTGATGTCTTTCCACACCACCTTTTCGGCCCGCACATTTGGCGAAACCGTACGGATGCCCTCCACCATGCCGTGGTAGGCCACTTCCGCTGTGTTGGGAATATAGGAAAAGACGGTGTGTTCCACATCGCCGTCTATGGCTTTCAGTATGGAATCACGGAGTTGGAAACCCAATTTCTTGCGTTCTTGGTGAATATCGCTGTCGTTGCCTCGGCTGAAATAAATCCGCTCGAAAGAGCATGCGGAATATTTTTCGGCAGGGAACACCTGTTCCAACCGTATTTCACCCTTCCGGTTGATAATGATGGCTTGACCGGGCAACAGTTCCCGAATGCTCTCCTGACGCTGGTCAAAGGCGGTTTGCAATACGGGGCGCTCGCTGGTGATGGCGCAAATCTCCTCATCCTGATAATAAAAGGCGGGGCGTATTCCCCAGGGATCGCGCATGGCGAACATCTCGCCACTGCCAGTCATACCGCACATCACATAACCGCCGTCAAAATGTGTCAAGGTGGTTTTCAGTACGGGAACCATATCCACATGATTATCAATGTATTCTGTTACCTGTTGCTCCTCCAGTCCCAATGATAACGCCTCCTGATAGCAGCGTTCCACCTCGCGGTCGAGGCGATGCCCCATCAGTTCGAGC
The DNA here is from genome assembly GCA_002392325.1 of Bacteroidales bacterium UBA3868. Classification (GTDB taxonomy): domain Bacteria; phylum Bacteroidota; class Bacteroidia; order Bacteroidales; family WCHB1-69; genus F23-D06. The sequence goes on along the minus strand of DGGS01000168.1, from coordinate 2,474 downwards.
AGGATGTAGGTGTCGCTGTAAACCCTCGGATATTGACCTTTGGAAGTGAGGTAGTTGAATACCTCCTCTATGTTGGTCATATTGAAATTGCCGCACAGGCACAGGTTTTTCGCTCGCCAGTTGTTGCGGCGAAGAAACGGGTGCACGAATTTCAGCCCTCCTTTTCCTGTGGTGGAATAACGAAGATGACCCATGTACAGTTCGCCGGAGAAGGCGGGACCTGCGCATGGGTCATCAGGATCAGGGGTTGATATTTGGCGGTGAATGGTGTCGAACACCTTGGTGATGGCGTCCTTTCCTTCCGCTTTCTCGCGGTACATGTATTCATGTCCCGGGGTTTGGTGGATATTGACGCAGGCGACACCGGCACCTTCCTGCCCCCTGTTGTGCTGTTTCTCCATCATCAAGTAGAGTTTGCCCAGGGCATAGTGGCTGTCGCCATATTTGTTTTCGTAGAATGCCAACGGCTTCAATAGGCGAACCATGGCTATTCCACATTCGTGCTTTAATGCTTCCATTTGTTGTTTAACTTAATGAAAGATGCAAAAATACACTTTTTATTCTTTCAACAGGGATGAAAAAGTGATTTTTTCCAATAAAACCTTCCGCATTTGTAGTGTTTTAAGGGAAAAATGTATCTTTGTGGCCTACTTTTTTTGAAATTATATTTTAACAATCAGTATTACAAATATTATATTATTATGAAAAAAACATTTGCTTTTGTTTTTTGTCTTGTGATGTCCGCCGTTTGGTGCTGCTTGGCGCCAAGAGCTTATGCGCAAAGACCTGACCATCAAGGAATGCAGAATTACATGACCTCGCTGACCATCGTGTCCGACCAGCAGGCGTTTTGGGTGTTTATTGATGATGTGCAACAGAACGACAACTCCACTCGCTCCATCAGAATTGAGCGAGTTCCGGCTGGTGAGCACTATCTTCGTGTGGAGATGGACAACAATGAGCATATCACATTCGGACAATATATTATGGTTGATCCGACTGGTACAACATTTCACATTGACATCCAACGACATCTGTATGGTCTCTCCCAATATCATGGCATTCCACGTGCCGAACAGGTGGTTTCGTATCAGAAAGCCGTGCCTCAACCACCGCAAGTTCCTGCTCATGAACATCACGGTCAACCTCTCCCACACCAATATGGGGAACACCCCCATAGTCCCGACATGCACCAGCATGCTCCAGCACCTGCTCCTTTTCCCATGGCCATGAACGAAATGGACTTCCAACGGGCCTTGTCTGTGATCAAAAGCGAGGATTTTGAAAATACCAAGCTTTCCACCGCCAAGCAGGTGGCATCCAATAATCTGCTGACAGTAAACCAGATCAGTCGGATTTGCCAATTGTTTGAGTTTGACAATACCCGGCTGGACTTCGCCAAAACCGCCTATTCCCGTTGCGTGGATCAGAACCAATACTATCTGCTGCATTCGGTTTTTGAGTTTGACAGCAACAAGAAAGAACTGGACAAATTTGTTCAGCAACAGAAATAAATTTGTATTTTTGCAATCGTTTTAGAAAATACACACCTATATGGAATACAACTTTTTGAAGATACAAAATACAGGTGCGGTTTGCACGCTGGCTATTTCCGCGCCCAAGTCCCTTAATGCGCTCAATTCCACGATTTTGAAGGAATTGGATGATTTTATTACGAATATCAGTAAGGATATTCGGGTGCTCATCATCACGGGTGATGGAGAGAAGTCGTTTGTGGCCGGTGCCGACATTTCGGAGATGGCCAATTTGAACGAAGCCGAAGGCGAAGTGTTTGGAAAGTTAGGTGCGCAGGTGTTCCGCAAAATCGAGACGCTGCCTATTCCGGTGATTGCCGCCGTGAACGGATTCGCGCTGGGTGGCGGATGCGAGCTGGCCATGGCTTGCGATATCCGTATCGCGTCCAACAAGGCCAAATTCGGACAGCCTGAGGTCGGACTGGGTATCATCCCGGGTTTCTCGGGCACTTATCGTCTGGCCAAACTCGTGGGTATGGGCATGGCCAAGGAACTGATATTCACAGGCCGCCCCATACGCGCGGATGAAGCCCTGCGCATAGGCCTGGTGAACGCCATTTATGAGCCGGAGCAACTGATGGAAGAGGCCATGAACCTCGCCAACCGCATGCTGCCCAACGCGCCTATCGCCATCCGCTACGCCAAAGAGTGCATCAATGAGGAGTACGACCTGGCCGCTGATGACGCTATCGCTTTCGAGAACAGGATGTTTGGCAAGTGCTTCGCCACGAAGGACCAGAAAGAGGGCATGTCGGCGTTCTTGAACAAGGCAAAACCGGAGTTTCGGAATGAATAAGCTGTTAGCTATTGGCCGTTAGTCATTAGCTTCAATCAATATTAAACTATAAACTAATAAAAATAAATCGCTTATGAAAATTTGTGTTATCGGAACAGGTACGATGGCCAAGGGCATTGTGAAGGCATTCGCCGCCAAGATGC
>DGGS01000077.1 GCA_002392325.1 Bacteroidales bacterium UBA3868 | reverse complement strand
CCGATTATTCCCGCTCCCAACCTGCGAAGCACGTTTAATGACAGCATTGACGGGGTGATAGGGCTTGTCTTTATCAAAAAGAATGTGTGGGCGTTTGATTTCGGCACGCGTTCGTTCGATATTCTGCCTTCTGTTCCCGATTCGGTGCGGAAAAACTGGCACGCCCTGAAACTGTTTTATCGGGACAAGGACTATTATTTCGAGGCACCTGCCACGCTTTTTGTGACGGACAGCGTAAAAATTTCGGGAAAATTGCTATTTGATTCGGGCATGGGTACAGATGTTAGCCTTTTCGCTGATGTAGCGCGGAAATTGAATATTGGCAGTTTGGATATAGCCAAGGAATCAAGGATCACCCAAGGGGCTTAAGGCAGTAGCACCAATGAAGTTTTTGACGCGAAACGCCTCGTGATGCCGAACTTTGTGGTGGATTCCGTACGCACGTGGGCAAATACGGACGCTGCCGGCCACGCCAGCAAAACCCCTTTCAAGGATGTAATAGGATATTTTGGCTTTGGTCTGTTGCAACGTATGGGCGAAGTGGTAATAGATTTCCCGAATCAGGTGGTATATTTTAAGCCGAAGGGGGCGGAATGAGAAAATAGCATCCTCCCACCCAAGATTCTCCCCGTAACATACGTTATTACAGGTAGAAACCTATCATCAAAACCTTATCCATTATGAAAAAAATAACCCTGACCATCCTTTTAATCGCCGCAGTGGTGGCGGCTTGGGCGCAGAAAGCCGACAAGAAAACCATGAAATTGGAGAAACAGCTCGTGGGGACTTTCGTGGAGGTGCCGGCGGGACATTTTACAACTATTCTAAAAAAAGACACGACGAGGGTGACCATTGCGGCATTCCGAATGTTAGCGACAGAGGTGACCAACGCGTCTTACAACCTCTTCCTTGACGACCTGAAGGCGCAGGGACGTGTGACCGAATATGAAACGGCAAAGATTGACACCGCACAGGCGATGTTGGTCACCAAATATTTCACCCATCCGGCATATCCACAATATCCACAGTGTCCCGTCGCGAGTATCAGCCATGAGGGCGCGATGCTGTTTTGCCAATGGCTGACAGAGAAAATGGGCGGAGAGTGGGAATATACCCTGCCAACGAAAGAGCAATGGAAATATGCTGCCCGTGAAGGAAACCCTTTGGGACATTTCTCTCCATACTCGATGGACACCCCCTATCTCACCAATCATAATGGGAGGCCTTTATACAACTACTTGAATCTGGGTGATGCGTATATCACCGTGCAGGATGGTCAGTATGTCGTACTCATAGTAAATAATGATCTCAATTATAGCCAAAGCCATCCACTGCATGTCTATTCGTTTCACCCAAACGGTCTCGGTCTATTCAACATGTGCGGCAACGTGGCGGAGATGGTTGCTGAGCGGGGCATCGCATACGGCGGCAGCTACCTCGATCCCGGCTACGACATCCGCATCGACAGCGAGAAGCGCTACGACGGTCCCTCCCCGCTGATCGGCTTCCGGGTGATTGCGGTGAAGAAGAAGTGATTTTTTTGTAAGGATTTTCCCATCCTGTTGTCCAATGTCGTAAAAACCAAACGGTCAGATGAAAAACGTGAGGGAAAAACAATTCGAGGAACTGGTGAAACAGTACAAGCGGACGATCTACTCAGTCTGTTACATGTTCTCCCGCGACAAGGAGGAAATCAACGACCTCTTCCAGGAGATTCTCGTCCGGTTGTGGCTGGGGTTCGACCAGTTCGAGCAACGCAGCAGCGTGAACACGTGGGTCTATCGTATTGCGCTCAACACCGCCATCAACAGCGACAAACGGGCAAAACGCCATCCGCAGACCGTGCCGCTCAGCACCGACATCGACCCCTACGATCCGCAGGACTCTTCATTCGAGCAGGTCCGTCAGCTCTATGCGCTCATCAACCAGCTGGATGTCATGGACCGCGGACTCGTGCTGCTGTGGTTAGAGGGCATCGGTTACGACGAAATTGCGGCCATTATGGGCATCACGGTTGCCAATGTCGGCATAAAACTGCACCGTATCAAGGAAAAATTGGTTCAGAAATCAAAATCCGTCACCCATTAATTCTTTACCATTATGACAACAGAAAATCAAAACCAAGAAATGGAGCTGGATGACTTGAAGGTGCAGTATCAGTCGCTCCAGGAGAAGTTCAACCAGCAAGAGATCGTCAACAATGACTTGATTCACGAGATTTTGCATACAAAAATCACAGGATTCAGGCGTCGCAATATGGAGATTATGCTTACCTACGGATTGTTAGCCGCCGCAGTCTGTTGGAGCTGGTATCGTTTTGATCTCCGTTTCTTCTTCATGGTCATGTCCGTATTGCTTTTCGCCTTAATCGGGTTGTTTGAATGGCTGAGCTGCCGGAAAGTGCTGAAAATCAATACAGAAGATTCAGATATTCAATCATTCGTTTGGAAAATGGAGTGCATACGCACAAGATTCTCCATCGTATGGATGACCGGGGTCTTTGCCTTGTGCTTGTGGCTGATATGGTTCCTCTGCGAGATTGACTATCGTCGGGAAATAGCTATTTCATACGTACCTTTGGCGTTCATACTGATCTTATCCATTATCTTGATAATATGCAACATGGACCGCCTTGTCAAGATGAGTGACGAACTTTTGGCGCAGACTTTGCGATTGAACGGAAGCACCGTCGCCATAACATCGGATTACCATCGCAGTGGCGCATATTGGACGGGTATCGCCTTTCTTGCATTGAATCTTTTCGGGCTTTTCCTCAAGTTAGGGCATTTGCCTTTTGGCAACCTTACTATTATGGTGGCAGGTGTTACAGGATTAGTGTTTGTGCTGTTGACGGGGCGCCATCTTGTGCGGGTTGTCCCTGATGAGCGATTAATCATCCGAATGGTAGAGGTTGAATGCATGATTCTTGTCGTGAGTTTAGAAGCTAAGATGTTCCATTTTCCTCTGTCAAACCTACTTGCTCTGGTCGGTTTGTCGCTCCTCCTCGCCGCCGCCCTCGTGTATTGGCTGAGGCAGCGGCGGGGGAGAGCCTGAAGCGATGCGCGGAGGGGCATGAATTGGATTCCAGATTATTGGTGAGGAAGAAATAAAAAGATTATTTTCTTCAGATTCGAAAAAAACATATCTTTGCATCAGAAAATAAAATAGAAAAAATGGCAAAGGATTATTCTACAGAAGACACTATGAAACAAGAGGTTAACGAGCCTCAAACTCAGTATATTGCCTCTCCTCATATTACTTTTCGCACAGTTGATGAAGACGAACTGGCGGAATGTATCACGCTTGAGGAATGGGAATCCGAATTGACGACAATCATCCATGAACACTATCAATCCAACCATGAAAATCATAGTCAGTCCCATTGTAAGAATTAAAATCAACGAATTCTATAAAGCCGCTATGCGGAATCATCCGTCTCTCAGTGAAGAGACTGTGTTGAAAAAAGCGGATCGAATGTTCAAAGGTTTACAAATTCTAAGCTTGACTCAAGGATTCTCGGAAGCAAGGTTACACCAAGAATGGAGAGACAATGATTGGCGCGAATTGGTGATAGAAGATTTTCACTTCGCATTCGAAGTAGTTGACAATGTTAACGGCGAGCGAATAGTGGTCGTTCGTGATGCCATACACAGTTTGCTGTACCATTGAATTTGCTCTCCTCCCTCCCAAGATTCTCTCATTGAAAAAGGATTGCACCTTTTTTTGTATTTTTGCCCCGTATCTTATAATGGGTAAAAATACGCTTTAACATATTATGAAAATCGGACTTATCAGAGAGACAAAAGTTCCCGAGGACAATCGCGTGGCACTGACGCCCAAGCATTTAGCAGAGCTGCAACGCAGTTTCCCGCAAGATGATTTTGTGGTGCAGTCGAGTGACATACGCGCCTATTCCGACGAGGCCTACCGGAAGGCAGGGGTGCGGGTAACGGACAATGTGGACGATTGCGATATCCTGTTCGGCATCAAGGAGGCGGACATCCACACGCTCATCCCGAACAAGCACTACTTCTTCTTCGGGCACATCGCCAAGATGCAGGCGTACAACCGTCCGCTGCTGCAAACCCTGATGGCCAAGCGCATCACCTTCTCGGATTACGAGTATCTGGTGGACGACGACAACCGGCGCGTGTGCGCGTTCGGCTGGTGGGCGGGCATCGTGGGCACCTATTACACGCTGCGCGGCTACGGCCTGCGCCATCATCTCTATGAGTTGCCAAAGCCTGACAAACATTTTACTTTGGAAAAACTCACACAAGCACTTAAATCGGTGGAATTGCCCCACATCAAAGTGCTGGTTACTGGCAATGGGCGTGTCTCGCACGGCGCACAGCACATTCTTGAAACCATTGGAGCCGTCCGCCTCAGAGAAGAGCAGTTTCTCGCAGACGGCCCCGTCAACGCACTCTCGTTCTGCTCGGCAGATGCCGACCGCCTCGTGGCCCGCAACGACGGAGGGGAGTTCTCCTGGGACGATTTCATCCACCACCCCACCGCCTATCGAAGCGACTTCATGCGCTGGGCCTGCAAAACCGATGTTTTGGTTTCCGCCCACTTCTGGGCTCCAGAGGCCCCGGTTTACCTCAGCCAAGAGAATCTGGCCGACCCCACCCTGCGCATCCGTTTCATCGGGGATGTGACCTGCGACATACAAGGCAGCATCAAGAGCACCCTCCGCGCCTCCACCCACGATGAGCCCTTTTACGACTACAACCCGCAAAACGGCAAAGAGGAACCGGCGTTCTCCAACGATAGCAACATCTCGGTTATGGCCGTGGACACCTGCCCCAACGCCTTAGCCCTTGACACCAGCGCCTATTTCGGTGACATGCTGATGCAACACGTGCTCGTCCCACTGCTCAAACGCGAGCACTCCAACATCATCCAGCGCGCTACCATCCTCGAAGACGGGAAACTGACCCCACCTTTCGCCTATTTGGAACCGTTTGCAAAAGGGGACAAATAACAAGACTCTAAAACAATGGCTGATAGCGATTTAAAACAGAAAACCATCTCCGGAATGCTGTGGAGCGGCATCGGACGCATCGGCACGGTGGGCATCTCGTTCATTTCCAACATCGTGCTCGCCCGCCTGCTTATGCCCGACGACTTCGGCTGCATCGGCATGCTCTATGTTTTCATCGCCATCTCCAGCATCTTCATCAGCGGCGGTCTGGGACAAGCCCTCATCCAGAAAAAGGAACCTACCCATATCGACTATACCACCGTGTTCTACTGGAATCTGGTGATGTCCGTCATTTTCTACATCATCCTGTTTTTCTCCGCACCCGCCATCGCCCGTTTTTACAACATTCCTCTGCTGAAAGATGTGCTGCGCGTACAAAGTTTGGTGCTCTTTATACAATCGTTTGCCATTGTCCAATCCAACCAACTGCAAAAACAACTGCGCTTCAAAGAACTTTCCGTTCGGAACATCGTTTCCACTTTGTGCGGGGTAATCGTGGCCATTATCATGGCCTTTATGGGCTATGGCGTGTGGAGTCTCGTGGCCTCCGCCCTCGTCACCGCATTAGTGAGCGTGGCTTTGCTCTGGAAAATGAGCACCTGGCGGCCCTCCTTGGAGTTCAGCTTCCAATCACTGAAAGAACTCTTCAGCTTCGGCGGACTGATGTTGCTCTCTTCTTTGGTGGAAACCATCTATACCAACCTGCAAAGTCTCATCATCGGTAAATTCTACTCTGCCAAGGACTTAGGTTATTTCACACAAGCCAAAAAATTGGAGGAAGTGCCTACCAACTCACTGTCCGCCATCGTCAACGAGGTTTCCTTTCCCGTGTTTTCGGCCTTGCAAGACGACAAGGAAAAACTGTTGGCCGGTGTGCGCAAAAACATCAAAGCCATCACCTACCTCAACTTTCCACTCATGGTACTGATGATGGTCATTGCGCATCCGCTCATCACGCTCTTGTACGGCGCCAAATGGGAAACCGCCGCCCCCTACTTCCAGATCCTGTGCGTCTCCAGCATGATTTACACACTTAACACATTAAATACCAATGTGATAAAATCATTGGGAAAGAGCACTATCTATTTCATTATCCAACTCACCAAACGGCTCATCGGCATCGGACTTATCGTGGCCGGATTCCAATTCGGCATCTACGGACTATTGTGGGCCATTGCTTCGGTTGGATATATCTCTTTCATTATCAATGCTATAGTTAACGGAAAATTGATTAAATACGGACTGTTCAAACAGATTAAGGATGTGGGTGTTTGCTATTTATGCGTCGCTATGATAGGCATCGGCCTTTATGTTCTCGGTTTGCATATTCCCTGGCACCCGTATTGGGTGATGCTTATCCAAATCATCCTGTTTGTCGCCCTTTACTGGCTGGCTTCCGTCTTCTTCAAAATGGAAGGATACTTGACCTATAAAGAAATCATTTTAAGTAAAATCAAAAAATGAATCATATAAAACTCTTTTTCCATATCCTCTTCAAAACCAACCTCATCAAAACCTTGTGGTTGAATTTCAAGATGCTGCCCTTCAAACAGGCGATAAAATTGCCTTTGTATGTTTATGGGCGGGCCGAATTCAGGAGGATGAAAGGGGAAATCATTCTCGACACACCAAACATCCATTCCGGGATGGTGAAAATCGGGAAACGGGATTATTATGTGGCCACGGCGGTGCAGAAGTGCATCTGGACCATTTCGGGCACGCTGATCATTCACGGACCTATCAAGTTCATGCAGGGCTCCTACTTGCTTATTGCCGACAACGGCACACTTGAAATCGGCGGACGTGACGGCATTTTCGGCACCAACATCCGTATCTTCTGCTTTGACCGCATTACCATCGGGCGCAATGTGCGCATGGCGTGGGACATCCAGATCATGGATTCCTCCTTCCACTACATCGAACTCACCCACAAGGACAACCAAGTGCCCCGGCTCACCAAACCCATCGTGCTGGGCGACAACATCTGGGTGGGCAATCGAACCACAATCTCCAAAGGCGCCGTCATTCCCAACCAAACCGTCATTGCATCCAACAGCTTGATTAACAAAGATTTTTCCAATATTGAACCCGACTCCCTACTTGCCGGCGCGCCCGCCTCTGTGAAAGCGACCGGCTGCCATAGAATCTTTGATGTGCGACGGGAACAAGAGTTGGACAAACAATACGGATATTCCAGAACCCACTTGTAAAATCATGATACTAAATACAATAACTCAAAAAATCAAGCATCTTCGCAACTGCCTGCGCGCGTATCCCGCAAACAAGCGACTGGCTGTTTTGTGCGATTATTTCCGTCTTCACCGGAAAAGAGGCATCACATTGGAAGAGTACGACCAATTTGCCCTATACAACCGGAGCGACATTTTCCGCAAGCAATTCTTAGGTATCAACGAGCAGCGCTATTATTTGGATTATCTCAACCCCAACAAATACTACATCTTTTCACGCAACAAATATGTGGCACACACTTTAATGCAGAATGCCGGCATACGCACTTCCGAATTATACGCCTACTACCAACCGGAAGGTGCCGCTGAGTCTGATATTGTATCCGCCTCAAAATCAGGTATTTGCAAAATCCTGCAGGATAAAAGGGTGCAGGAATGCGTGATTAAAACCACGGAAAGCTCACACGGGGACAATGTATTGGTCGTCACCTCCATTGAATACAAGGAAGAGGACGCTTTGCTGCATCTTTTCAACGGGAATGTGAAGCGGTTATCGGAGGTATTGGCTGGCGAGCCGCTGATTTTTGAAAGCCGAGTGCGGCAAACCGACCAGATGACCTCCCTGAACGCAAGTTCCGTGAACACCGTGCGTGTCATGACCACCTTGTATCCTGACGGGGAGGCGCGCATCATCGCCACTTTCATCAAGATTGGGCGGGCCGGCAAGTGCGTGGACAATGCGGGCTGCGGCGGCAATGTCGATGCCTGTATCGATACGAAATCCGGCACCCTGAAATACGCTATCCAATACGATGGATGGCACAATATCAAGGAAATTGAAAAACACCCCGACAACGGCAACCCTGTCAATGGTGTGCAAATCCACCACTGGGACAGCATCAAAGCGCAAGTGCTGAAATTCCAACAGGCATTGCCCTTTATCAAAGCCGCCGGATGGGACATCGCCATCACCGACGAAGGTCCGGTGGTCATCGAAGTCAACGACTTTTGGGACCGCACCGGACAATATTTCATACGGAAAGGATGGCGCGAGGAAATCCGCGACTGCTATTTTGCCTGGAAAAAAACCGGGAAAAAGTATGATTTCGGGCGTTATCCTCACACATTGTCCTTAAAACATCTCCAAAAAATCATCCACCACGAATAAACTCTACTATCATGCTCATGGATTTATACAAACGCTGCTTTGCCAAGATTACAAAAAGAATATCCATACACTCCTTCGTATCGGAACTTACCGGTAAGTACCGGAAACTGCAAGTGCGCCGAAAACTGACACGGGCGCAAAAAAGGGAAATTCAATCCTATTACAAGGGCCTGACAGGACACCGCGTGCCGCTGATATGGCATAAGTTCCTGTATTCCAGGACAAACGAATACTCCAAGAAATACATTCCGCTCAGTTTGTACCGCACTGAACTCATCGGACGCATGAACCAATATTGGATGATGGACGCCTACGCTGACAAGAATGTCTCCGACATGCTTTTTCCCGATGTGGCGCAACCTGTCACCTTCGTTAAAAACATCAATGGATACTATTACGCTGACGATAAGGCCATTACCAAAGAGGAAGCGGAGCGTATCTGTCAAAATCTGGACGCTGCCGTCATCAAACCCTCGCGCGAGTCACGAGGCCACGGAGTGCGCCGGTTGCATGTGGAAAACGGGAGCACCAACCTTGACGGCAAACGAATCGGGGAGGTGTTCGACACATACGGACAGGACTTCCTCGTGCAAAAGTTCATTGAGCAGCACCCTGCCATGAGCGCGCTCAACCCAACCTCCGCCAATACCATACGACTCCTCACCTACCGGTCAGGCATGGAAGTCATGCTCATCTATGCCGTAATCCGCATCGGCCAGAAGGGACAAGTTATTGACAATGAGAGCTCTGGCGGCATCAGCGCACGCATCAACCCAGACGGCACGCTGGCCAAATACGCCTACGGAGCACCTGGCAACGACATGGTGGAAAAAACCGATGTGGGCATCACACTGGAAGGTTATGAGATTCCGAGTTTCCAAACCGTGGTGGAAACCGCCAAACGGCTTCACTACCGTCTGCCCTACTTCAACATCGCCGCTTGGGACTTTTCCGTCGGCCAAGACGGCGCGCCCATCCTTATTGAATGGAACGCCAACCCTGACCTTAGCCAATCGGCCTACGGGCCCGCCTTCGGAGATCTCACCGAACGCATCATCCAAGAGTGCTATCAGAATAAAAACACAAGAAACGAATATTGGTAAACATTTCTAAATCAATATACTATGGAATTCCGATCCAGAACCAACCTCGCCTTCCGATATCTGTTGACGACGCTTTCACCAAAACTGAGTGTACGCACCCTTTTCCGAATCTACCATCATCGGAAATTGGATCTTGACAATCCCAAAACTTTGGATGAGAAGATTCAATGGATGAAACTCCATTATTACAAAGACAACAAACTGGTGGAACAATGCGCCGACAAATACCGTGTTCGCGAATATGTGAAAGAATGCGGATTGGAACATATCCTTAACCCGTTAATCAAGACTTATCATCATGCGGATGAGATTGATTGGAGCGAATTGCCCGAAAAGTTTGTGCTGAAATGGAACTTCGGCTGCGGAGGCAATGTCATCTGCCCTGACAAATCCAAGTTGGACATTCCGGCTACCAAACGGGATTTGGACCGTTTTGAAAAGATAAAATTCCATCTCATCGCCGCCGAGCCACAATATGACTTTAAGGAGAAACTTATTCTCTGTGAACAATTTATAGAGACCGAAGACGGCCGCTCGCCCGTGGATTACAAGTTTTACTGTTTCAATGGGGAGGCCAAATATGTCTTGTGCTGCATTGGCAGAGGCACACAGGAAAAACCGGATTTCTACTTTTTTGACCGGAATTGGCAATTGCAACGGCTGAACAAACAAGGCAAAGCGGCTCCTGAAGGGTTCACGCTGCCCAAACCGGAAGGCATGGACCAACTCTTCGACTATGCGGAAAAACTCTCCAAACCCTTCCCGTTCGTGCGCGCCGATTTCTATTTGGAAAAAGGCAAAGCTTATTTCGGCGAGCTCACCTTCACCCCTGGCGGCGGTTTTGACCGCGGACGACTGCCCGAAACCGACCTGCTTTTCGGCCAGATGGTGAACCTCCAACCCAATTGTTAACGCCCAATCAACAAACTTATGAAAAAGAAAATAGCGCAATATTTGCTCTTCGCCACCTTGGCCATGGTGGCCGCCTCCTACCTGCCATGGATATATTTGACCAAGGTTTACTACATCCTTCGATACTTCATCATGGCTTGCATGGGCGCGTCGGTGCTGCTCACCTTCTCCATTGACAAATACTGCTCCGAACGGTTCATGCGACTGTTTCTGCTTACCATATTGCTCGTGGGAATTGAGTTTGTGTGCTTCCACCTTTTCGGGCACCGTTTCCGACCTGCCGACTTGAGCCAACTTATTATTGCTTTTCTATGCATCGGAATCGGCATGGGCCTTGAGCAAGACATGCAAACATGGGCCAACATCACCTATTACTATACGCTTGGATTGGTCATCATGACGCTCATCAACTGCTTCTACTGGGCAGGAGATCTGATCATTCCGGAGCATTACATGCTGGATGAAGGCAAAAACCAGATTGGCGGCATGTTGGCCATCGGCGCCGCCGCCACTTTTTTCTTCGGAATAAAAATAAAAGAACAGCGCACCGCCTTCATGATTGTGTTCGCCTTGGCGTTTCTCGCCCTGCTGCTCATCCGCGCGCGTTCCGACTTTTTCGCCGTCTTGGCGGCCGTTATCTTCCTATCCATCAAGGATTTTGACTGGAAGTGGCATTGGAGTTTGAAAACTATACTTACCGTTTTGGGGATTTTGGTCATCGGCTACATCCTATATGTGGGCTTCATTGGCGATGAACTGGCGCGTTTTATGATTGGCGGCAAATCTTCCTCCGACCTTGATGTGCTGACCTCCAACCGATGGGAGCGCAACCAGCAAGGATTGGAAGTGCTCATAAACGACCCGCTGGGCGAATCTGAGGAGGCATCCAAGATTTTATTGATACACAACTACATACTGCTCCGACTTGTACGATATGGCATTTGGTCCATTCCGTTAGTGGGATTCTATATCTACTTCGGCATACGCACTATTGTGGATCTTTTCCGCGAGCGCAAGACCGACATCCGTGACGCGGGGTTCGTGGCGTGCATCGTGCCGCTGCTGGTAAGTTTTGTGGAACCCAACTTCCCATACGGGCCCGGTTCCGTGCAAATGCTGGCGTTTCTGCTGCTGGGTGCGACATTTCACGCCCGCAACATCCCGCCCACGCGCGTGCTATCCGCCGAAGATTCCGACAAACATAAAGTGCTGCATATCTGCAACGATTTCACATACAGCAAAGTACACACGGAACTCTATCAGCAACTGGACCAACTCGGTGTGCGCCAAATCATCTATTCCCCTATACGGAATCCGGAATTGGAAGGAAAAAACCATTTTAACGGCCAGAACACCGAAATCATCTATTCCAACATCCTGAAACCGCTTCACAAGCTCTTTTTCAATCTTAAAATTGACAAAATCGGAAAAGACATTGCAAAAAAGGTTGATTTGGCGCAAGTATCCTATGTTCACGCCACCAACCTGTTCAGTGACGGAGCCACCGCTTTGTATCTGAAAAAACACTATGGGATTCCGTACATTGTGGCCGTGCGCAACGCCGACATGAACGCGTTTCTCAAATACGCGCCACTGCTTTGGTGGGTGCACCGCGCCGTCATCAAAGAGGCCGACCAGGTGATTTCCATCTCGCCCGCGCTGCAAAAACGGCTGAACAAGCATTGGACGCTGTGCGGCATGCGCGACATTGTGAAGTCGAAAAACACCATCATCCACAACGGGATTAACGACTACTGGCTCCAACATCTGAACTCCGAAAATGCTCAACACTGCCAGAACCACAATGTTCTATATGTGGGCAACTTCGACAGCAATAAGAATGTGGTGCGCCTGATTGAAGCCGTGCTTACGCTAAAAAAGGAGATTCCGGATATTCACTTGGACTTGGTGGGCGGAACGGGCAATATGGAAAGCAAAGTTTTGGAGTTGGTGAAACAACATCCCGACACGCTGCGCTATCGGGGAAAAATTTATGATAAAGCCGAGTTGCAGAAAGTGTATCTCGAAAACAGCATTTTCGCCATGCCTTCCAAAACGGAGACTTTCGGGTTGGTTTATATTGAGGCGCTTTCGCAAGGATTGACGGTTCTTTTCACCAAAGGCGAAGGCATAGACGGACTTTTTGAAGAAAAAATAGGTGAAAGCGTGCATCCCACTTCCCTGACGGACATTGAAAATGCCTTACGGGAAATGCTTTTGCATCCGGAAGCGTATCAAAATCTTGATAAAGAACGTTTCGAGTCCTTCAATTGGAAGATTATTGCAGGAAAATATCAGAAAATATACCAAAACAACGCATAAATCCAATATTATGATATCCATCGTCTGTCCTGTCTATAACGAAGAAAAGCACATTGCCGGATGTTTAGATTCCATTATACGGCAAGATTACCCGCACGACCAGATGGAAGTTCTGATTGTGGATGGCATGAGCACCGACCGCACGCGCGAAATCGTGCAACAATACACGGAGCAGTATCCTTTTATTTTCCTGCTGAACAATCCGAAAAAAATTGTGCCCGTGGGACTTAACATTGCCATACGGGTAGCCAAAGGCGATGTCATCATCCGAATGGATGCCCATGCGAGTTATCCGGACAACTATTTTTCCGTGTTGGAGAAAAAACTCTACGAGCTGAATGCCGACAATGTTGGCGGGCGCTGCCGCACGCTTCCTGCGAAGCAAACACCTGTGTGCGAGGCCATTGCCGCCGCGCTCAGTTCACCGTTCGGCATGGGCGACTCGCACTTCCGCATCGGCACTGACAAGGAGATGCAAGTCGATACTGTACCTTTCGGTTGTTTCCGCCGCGAAGTGTTCGAGCGCATCGGCTACTTTGATGAAGAACTGGTCCGCAATCAGGATGATGAGTTCAACGGGCGCATTATCAAATATGGCGGGCGCATTTATCTTATCCCGTCGGTTGTCATCAACTACTATGCCCGCGACACTATCGGCAAAGTATCCAAGATGTTTTACCAATACGGACTTTTCAAACCATTGGTCAGCAAAAAATTGGGTAATCCTGCCACGGTGCGCCAATTTTTCCCGCCTCTGTTCGTCCTCGGGTTGATTGTCGGATTGCTGCTTAGTATCTTCTCCCCCATTTGCCGCATTCTGTATGTGACCATACTCGCACTCTATTTGTTTTTGGCCATCTATTTCAGTGTCAAGCAGTTCAAAAATATCAAGAAGATATTTCTGCTGATTGCCACCTTCGTAACCATCCATGTCAGTTATGGATGGGGATATCTATGCGGTTTCGTGAAAATGATAATGAAACGGAACCTTACGGCAGAGTCCAACCACTAATCCGTTGTCCTAATCACAACCGAAAATTTGCCGGTTCCTTTTTTCACCCCATCTCTCCTTCCGCCGCCTCGTAGCCGCCGGTCTTGTTGGAACCAACATGCCGGATGAGTCCCTGCTGTTTGAGGCGTGCGATGTGGCGGTTGATTGTACTTTGAGAGATGCCTGTTTCCGCGGCAAGTTGCACGGCTGATACCCCAGGTTCCTCAGCAATGAGTTGGTATATTTTTTCCTTGCTTTTTTTCAAACTTTTGTCAGAAGCATGATTGCTATTTCTGTCCTTTTGTTTCAAATTGCGGGCGTTCTGGTCCGTTATGGTTTGGAGAAACTGTTGGTCGAGCATGTTTGGGGACACCAAAAAGGGCTGTTCTTCACCAGAGATCCATATTTTCCCGTCGGAGCAGGCTGTTATCAGATGTTTATTGACCACCGTGTTTCTGTTGATTTGAACAAAAGTATCCTTTCCGATAAGAGAGATGAAATTTGTTAATGAGCCGTATCGGAAAAACAACTTTTTGTCCTCACGGCATATTTTGGTGTAGTTGCCTTCCTGCTCGCAATAAGCGATGTCCTGTGTCTTGAGCAGAACCATGTCATGGCCGGCGTCTTCTGCGACAATGATTCCCGGGTTTTCGACCAGGGTTTTGTCAAGGCACTTTGCACGGTGGTGAAGATGGATGAATTCACAGATGAGAAACGTCATGGAGAGTCCCCCGGCGTCCCGCAGAAACACAAAGGGGATCCTTCCCCAGAAGTTCCGTTGCGCCATAGAGTCACTCATGTAAGGCTGAAATTCCCGCATCACGTCGTGGTAGATCCAGGCGAACTCTACTGCGATGGCGACAGCAATGCTTGCCAGGGAAAGCAGGATGTACAGGAGATGCCGGTTGCACAGGTAGAATTTAGGATAGAATACCAATGCATTGAGATAGATCATGAGCAACAGAAAGGCTCCGATGAAATATTCCTTGTACAGGATGCCGTGTGCGGTGGGGCGAATCAGAGCGTTGTTGGCGAACAGGAACAGGAAGAAAACACAGAAGAACAGCTGTGCCATTATGCCGAGAAAAACGGAAATGCTGACTTTCATACGTTATTTTTCGGCAAAAATACAACATTTATGCTATCAAAAACAGCGGCTCGTCATAATGACAGGATAATAATAGGATAAGAGGGATGATTTCATTTTGTATTTGTTTTGGTTTTATCGTGCTGGTGGATAGTGTTTTGAATGGTTTGTTTTTCAAAAGTGAAAACGAATTTATCCTGTCACATTCACAAGTTCGTCATATTGACAGAATAAATGGGGGTTGACAGGATTTATTTTTAAGAGGAAACCTCTAATTTTGCAAACAAAAAAAGCTTATGAAGACTATTACAATCCAAGTGTTTCTATTATGTATTGCATTGTTTGCATTTTCAGGTTGTCAACGGGAGACAACAATTAACAACAGCACAAGCAACAGGGTTGTGGTTCATTCTGACGGTGACAAGGTGGGAGACCAAAGCATATTGTATGTTCTGGTTGGCCATGATGGATCCAAATGTCCAGGATGTGTTTTTTTGAATGGACAATGGTCACACGTTCCTTGTCAAGGTCAAGGGTCTGAATGTAGCAGTTTTGCCAGCGTTTGTATAAATACTGTAGGCACGGACATCACGGCCACGACCACGGACACGTTCGGGTTGACGAGCCTTGACTTTTTCAACATGCCGGCGCGTTCTTTGAGCACGGGCGAGGGTGGTGACAATGCTTACCTCAACATCCCCGCGCAGTTGGTGGAGCGAGACACCGCCACCCTCCAGTTCACCTTCACAGGGCTGTTCTACACCGGAAAACCGGCGTATGATAACTTTTAGCCAATGGCCAGTAGCTGTTATATACAATTGCCAAAAGCTGTTAATCATGCGACGGGATATGCTCGTGTTCCGGCTGTAAGTTGTAATCTTTCTAATTTATAAGTTTTGATAAATTTTATTAATATATAACTTGTATTTATGAAAAAAATCGCTTTGATAATGGCGTTATTAGTCGGGATTATAATTCCGATTCAGGCACAGGCACCATATAAACACAGTGTAGGAATCTCATTGGGTTCTATGCAGGCACTGTCATATAAGTCTTTTTTGACAGATCATCTTGCTATACAGATTGATTTCGGCACCAAAATCACGCAGACAGTCATTGGCGTGGACTGGGGCAAGTATGGGGTGTCTGCTGATGAAACAAGGTTCTCTCCAATAAATATTTGGACACTTGAAATAAATCAGAACGTTCTCTATGAAGGACATTTTGTTAAAGGATTGTATGGATTGGTTGGCGGAGGTGTGAGTATAGGGTACAACTGGTCATGTTGGTATAGCCAAGCTTCGCCGCATTTTTATTCTTATACATTGTTTGGGAATCGTGCGTGCGGAAAATTTGGCGCCAATGTGATGATGGGTCTGGAATACAAGTTTAATGTGCCTGTGGCTCTTCAATTGGATATTCGTCCTGGCTATGGTCTGATATTTCAAGAAGCTGGCAAGCCTCTGGGACATTATGTGGATTGGAGTGTGAATCTCGGAGTAAGATACACGTTATAAATGTTTTTCAATACTGTGGTGATGACCATTGACCTACTTCACCCAATACACTTTCAATAATTGTAAAGGATTAACCCCTTTCTTATTCACAAAAAAAACAATACCTTTATGAAAAAAATCGCATTGCTTGCTTCAATCCTGCTTTTTGCAAGTGTTTCAATGTTTGCACAAGACAGGCCAACCGCATGGTTTACAAGCGGGAATGGTTTTTCAGGGACAGATATCCCGTTTGTCGGTTCCACGAACAACTATCCTTTTGCGTTGAAGACCAACAATACACTCCGTATGTATTTGGACACGAACGGGAACATCGGCGTGAACACGCAGACACCCCATCAGATGCTTCATGTGGTGGATGGCAACATATTATTGTCTCACACATCCCGCGCGCAGGGTTCCCTTAACGGATCTATCCTGTTCGGTGCCGAGACCTCGCCGTCATGTCCGTACGGGGTGTGGGGAATAGAATATGTGAACAATGAAACAGAAGGATATGGTCTGAACTTCTGGAAGACATGGAGCTGCGGCACTGGTTTCAACCATGCCTTGTTCCTGTCCGACAACGGGAATGTGGGCATTGGCACCAAGAATCCGCAGGCCAAGCTTGCGGTGAACGGCGGAATACTGGCCAAGAGCGTGCGCGTGAACACCGGCAGCACATATTGGCCCGACTATGTGTTTGAGGACGGCTATACGCTGATGGATTTGCGGGAACTGGATGCTTATGTGAATAAAAACAAGCATCTGCCGGGCGTGCCATCCGCACATGAGGTCAATGCCGGCGGCAGTGTTGATCTTGGCAAAATGAACACACTTCTTTTGGAAAAGGTGGAGGAACTCACCCGCTACGTAATAGACTTGCAAAAACAGATTGATGAACTTAAAGCAGGGAAGGAGTAAAACATGAAAAAGTACACTATAATTATTGTTGCCCTGATTTTTGTTACGGTGGGATGCAAACCAAGATATGAGCAGTGTGGTCAGCCAAGTGAAATATATGAAATCCCGACATTGGATGGGAGTGGCTATAATTCTTGTAAGGATGTCTGGCTGAATTATGCATACGGAATGCAGGATGTCCTAGGATACCAAGAACAATACCCATACCCTTATGAATTGGGCGACACGATAAGAGTAAGTGGTTTCATCAGACATGCATATGGAAAACCGTTTGAATACAGAGGCAACTTATGGAAATGCGAAATGCTGGATGACTCTCTCAACGCCATGGATGAGAGTAATCACAAGCCTGGCATTTTGAGGGTGGTGGGAAAAGCGAAAAATGTTTTGACAAGTATTGATGACCAGAAAAGATGTTATGTTACGGGGGTTATGTCTTTCGACAATCCCTTTCCCGGAGAAGGAATATCGGAATGGTGCTATTATACTTGCCCCTTAGTTCATGTTGTTGAGATAAATAATTAAACTATGGACAATAATAAGATTAAAAACATTGTATTGTTTGTTGGGTTAATCTTATGTGGACAGAGCCTAAAGGCGCAAGCGGTTTCGTACGATGAGGCCGTTAATGCGGCTGTGAAACTTATGCAATTGGAAAGTAAATCTTCTGTGACGACGGATTCAGTGTCATCTGTATATACGAATACTCGTGGTGGCAATGTCCTAATGTATGAAGTCGATTTTGCAGATGGCAGCATAGTGCTGTTGTCGGGCAACAAGTCTTGCACCCCGATTCTGGGCATGATTTTAGCGGAGGAAGACGGGGCATCAAAGGGT
This sequence comes from Bacteroidales bacterium UBA3868, assembly GCA_002392325.1. Taxonomy (GTDB): domain Bacteria; phylum Bacteroidota; class Bacteroidia; order Bacteroidales; family WCHB1-69; genus F23-D06. Next base: position 7,041 of record DGGS01000077.1, on the reverse strand, counting down.
ATGCTGAACAGGATTGACAGCATACCCCCCGCTGTGAGGGATCTCCTAACTCATTATTCAGATCAGATTGATTACATTTTTAGTTCTGTGAACAATATACCCAGATCTGAATGGTTGTCACTCCTTTCAAGCTATACGAATGAAATAGATCGGGATAACTTGAGGCGGGTTTCTCCTCTCATTAAAACAGAATGGGGGCAAAGCAGGTCTAATGACGGAAAACAAATGTATGCGTATAACCACGAGACTCCTGGATGCGACAGATACGAGCATTGTCCGACAGGGTGTGTGGCCACTGCCATGGCGCAGATTCTTAAATACTGGGACTCCCCATCTATCATTCCATTTAAATGTAACCAATATGATTGGGACAACATGCCTAAAAAGCTCAATTATCAGAATAACAGCAATTATACGATTGAGAGAGATGCCATTGCGAAATTAATGCATGATTGCGGATTTCTTGTGAATATGGATTACTGTAGGCAAAACTATGACACTTGTGAATTCAAATCAAGTGCAAGTTTGTACGCATATTCAGAAAACGCATACCATTCTTATGGATTTTCAGATGCTATCTATATTGCGCGAAACAATATTTCAGATGCTGTCTGGGGTGTAATGTTACGTCTCAATTTAGATGATGGGATGCCACTTCAATATAGAGGACAATCAAGACCTTCGTCAACTGAAGGACATTCGTTTGTCTGTGATGGATATAAGAATCCTCTTTCCTCCGGTTATAAATATCATTTCAATTGGGGATGGAATGGGGATTCAGACGGATGGTTTACAATAGACAGTTTGTCTTCGAATATTTATCCGACGTATTGGTATGATCAATCGGCTGTTTTTAATATATATCCGACTGATTGTTGGCTGAATATCATTATGGAATGCGACAAAGGATTCTCATCGGGTGTTTCGAAATCTTATTCCGCAGAAAACAACATCAGGAACAACAACCATCAGTACATCATTTACAATGGGGCAAGTGTGCAGCTGCAAGCCGGCAATGAGATTCTGCTTACTAATGGGTTTGATGCACAGGAAGGCTCGGCGTTCAAGGCCGTAATTGGTCCGTGTCCCGAACCAGACAACCGATATGTGCTGTCCAGGAATAATGGGGTGTCCGAATCAGAAACGGCAAATGACCATGTGGATACAATTAAGTCATTGTCCGATTCCAAAGTGGACGCGCACACAGGCGCACCCCGACAAATAATCACTGTGCATCCAAACCCAGCGGACGACGTGTTGCATGTGACAGTGACGGACGGCGAAATCGCGCGCGTGGAAATGTTCGACATGTTCGGGCGGAACATGGCCGTACGGGCGAATAATCATTCGCCCCAACAAACCACGGTCAACACCTCCGACATCCCCTCCGGCCTGTACGCCCTGCGCGTCACCCTGACCGACGGCACCGTGCGGAATGTGAAGGTGGTGAAAGAATGATATTTGTATAATCCGATATTTTTGCCTATACGCGAGCGGGAGGAATCCTGCTCCCTATTTCCAGATACTGCGAATAGTTTGCTGAATATCTTCCACTCCGAAACCCACCTCGTGATAGAGACTGGGAATGTCGCCGTGCGAGATGAAACGGTCTGGAATGGCGATATGGTGCAACTGGTTCGTTAGATTATTATTCTCCAAAAATTCAGCCACCGCTGAGAACAGCCCACCCTTCTCGGTGCCATCTTCCACGGTAAGCCAAATCGGATATTTTACGGCCAGCGTGGTCAGCACTTCTTCGTCCAGCGGCTTAAGAAAACGCACATTCAAATGGGCAGCGTTAACATTCTCTTTTCCAAGTGTTTCCAATGCTGCAGAAACATTATTACCCAAAGGACCGAGGGAGAGCACCAATATTTTTTCGCCCTCACGGAGCATTTGTGATTTTCCTATCGGAAGGATTTCCGGCTCATTGCGCCAATCGGTCAGCACACCGCGCCCGCGCGGATAACGGATCACAAAGGGCAGTCCGCCATCTTTGGCATTCTGATATGCGGTAAGCATCATATTGCGCAACTCATGTTCATTCAGGGGCGAGGCGATAATCAGATTGGGTACTGAACGCAAGAAGGCCAAATCAAAAGAGCCTTGGTGCGTGGCTCCGTCCTCTCCCACCAAACCCGCACGGTCAATACAGAAGATAACCGGAAGGTTTTGCAGGGCCACATCGTGAATCACTTGGTCGTAGCCGCGTTGCAGAAATGAGGAGTAGATGTTGCAGAACGGAATATATCCTTCGGCGGCCAAACCAGCCGAAAAGGTAACAGCATGCTGCTCGGCGATGCCCACATCAAACACCCGGTCGGGGAAAACCTCATCCATGATGGTCAGGGAGCATCCCGTGGCCATAGCAGGTGTGATACCCACCACTTTCTCATCCTGCTGCGCAATCTCCAAAATGGTGTGTCCGAACACATCCTGATATTTCGGAGGCATATTGCCGCATTCAGGTTGGATAATCTGTCCTGTACTGGGATCAAACTTGCCGGGCGCGTGATAAGCGGTCTGATGCTGCTCGGCCATCTCCAAACCTTTTCCTTTGATGGTAAGGATATGCAGCACTTTCTGTCCGGGCAGTTTCTTCAAATCACGAAGCGTCTTCACCAAGGACACCACATCATGGCCGTCTGCCGGACCGAAATAGCGGTAACCAAGACTCTGAAACCAGTTACTGCCCCCTAGCAAATAACCTTTCACCCCGTTTCCAAGGCGACCAAACCAATTGGTTATCTTGTTGGATTGTTTTGAGCGGAAGGTGAATAGGTTCCACATTCGGTTTTTGAAACGGTTATAGGCAGGTGAGGCGGTAATGGAGAGCAGATATTTGCTCATAGCGCCGGTACTACTGTCTATGGATATTTTGTTGTCATTGAGAATCACCAGCATATTCACATCGCGGTAGGCGGCCTGGTTCATGGCTTCAAACGCCATTCCACCGGTCATGGCGCCGTCACCGATCACCGCAATATGGTTGCGCTGGGTATCACCGTTCATTTTGGCGGCCATAGCCATGCCCAGAGCGGCGGAAATGGATGTGGATGAGTGTCCGGTACCAAAGGCATCGTATTCGCTCTCCTCGCGCCTCGGAAAGCCGCTGATGCCGTTATAACACCGGTTGGTGGAAAACTGATCTTTTCTTCCTGTAAGAATCTTGTGACAATACGCTTGATGCCCAACATCCCAAACCAGCTTGTCGTTGGGCGTGTCAAACACATAATGGATGGCCACCGTAAGTTCAATCACACCAAGACTGGAACCGAGGTGCCCCGGATGCTTTGCCGTCTGCTCAATGATGAAATGGCGCAGTTCGTCGCACAATTGCGGCAATTGGTCAAGTGCGAGTTTCCGCAGATCTTCAGGTGTTTGTATTTGATCCAAATATCCCATTTCCAACTATTTAGCAAGAATCTGATGATAAAAATCCAATAATTTGTCCGTTATCAGTTCGTTGTTATGGTGAAGCGAAATGAAACCTCGGGCGTTTTCTGAAATAATGGTACAAAGGTCCGGGGTTTGGATGCATTTGTTGATGACTGAAAGAAACTCCTCTGGCGTATCGGCGATAAAAAGATGTTTCCCATTCTCCACAGACAATCCTTCGGCACCCACGGAAGTGGTGATGACCACACGCCCCAACGCCATTGCCTCCACAATTTTCACCCGAATGCCGCTTCCCGACAACAAGGGAACAATCATAAGCTCATGGTCCAGCATAAATTCATTCGCATCGGGCACCGTTCCTACAAATTTCACATTCGCGTCTTTCCGCTGCATCAGATGATCGGGTGTGCCATGACCGGCAACAGTGAATTCGAGGTCGGGGTGCGCCTCGTGGATGAGCGGCCACACATCGTCCAAAAACCACTCAATGCCCTCGATGTTAGGCGACCAGTTCATACTTCCGATATGGCACAAGGAGGGCTTGTCGGAAGCGATAAAATCATCCTCCAACTCATAGTTGTCCATGTCAATGCCAAACGGAATCACCACGCCTGGAATTTCCGGCGCCGTTTTTTCAAAATACTGGTAATCCGGCTCCGATATGGTCATGTATCCGTCAACCTTATTCAGAATACTATCCTCCACTTTGCGCAACTGTTTTTCATTGACATGATACAGGAATTTCATAAACGGATTGCTCTCGTTGCTTGCCAGACGCTCCCAAATCTGATGTTCGATATTGTGCATGCGGACCACAATTTTAGCGGAACTGTTTTTTCGAATGACATCCACATAGGGTGTCATATAGATGGATTCGACATGGACAATGTCGAAGTGTTCGTGTTTCAGGATTTCCGCCAGTTTGCATGCCATATCTTTGGAATTGAAGCGTTCGATATGATACGACTTGCGTTTAAGCACGGCGCGGATTCCGTCCATCACACGCACGGTTGTGTCCGCGAACACCGATTCAAAGCGTGTCTTTTGCAGATAATCCTTCGGAAATGCCTGCAATTTGACCGGATGCTTCGGGGTCTCGATTGCCAGCACATTCACCTCCTGGCCGTTATTGAGCAGTCCTTTGGTAATGTTGTGCATGGCAATGCACCCGCCATCAACTGGGGGTAAGGGGGGCTTATGGCAAAGTTGGAGTATTCTCATTGGATTTCTTATGAAATATTTTTATTTTTTTCAATCTATCAACAAAACGCGTATAAGTATCTGGCGACAACACGGCTGAATCCGTGGTGGCATGATAAGTCAGGAACACGCAGATCGGGAAGAGGACGAACGAAGACAGGAACATACCGAACCAAACTGGCATAGGACTGTTTTTGGCTATTTTTTCCCCGATAATGGATATCGCAAAATAGAGCGTGAAAAACAACACCGTAATAACCAAAGGGATGCCGATTCCGCCCTTACGGATAATGGAACCTAACGGAGCTCCGATAAAGAAGAACAGCAAACATGCCAAGGACATCGAGAATTTTCTGAAAAATTCGATTTGGTATGACCACAAATAGGAGGTCCTGAAAGACATATCCTGATAGGAAAAACGAACCGAGAAGAGTGTGGACCGCACCATATTGTCGGCGCGGCGCAAAATCTGTGACATTATCTCTGGTTGTTCAACCTTGCTCACATCGCAGGTGCGGGTGTTGGTCAGCGTATCCACACTGGCATCATCCTTGACAATCGTATTGTAATAGTACAAATTGGCGAAAAAAACATTGGATGAGCCATGTGCCAGATTCTTGATTTCGGTTTTAAGGGTGTCTATCTTGTTGTTCAACTGATGAAGTGACATTGCCGTGGAATGCGACTGGAAAAGTTCCTCATCATTGTTTCCGATGGCGGAAAAATCGGAGAGGTCAAACCGTTTGTACTGTTTGGTGAAGGTGGCCCTGGTAAGCGGATATTTAGCCCTGTTGCTTGGGGAAGAATTGGAGGCATAAGCCGACTCATCCCAATAAGATCCATCGTACAAGGTGAACATGAGATACTTCTTGTCCGGTGTCATTTTCATAGTTCCGCTTTTGGCGTATGTTACCGTCGTGTTCCCCATGTGTCGGGAATGCTCGTAGATCAGCACATCCTTGATGGTTTCCCCGTCGGGCATTTTTTTCCCCACGCGGATAGTGTAATTGTCGAAACCATAGTAGAACACACCTTCGTCAATGTTGAATGCGGGTTTTTGTTCCTGAATATCAAACAACATCATACGCAATTTGACAGAAGCATGGGGTATAATCTCATTGGAGAACTCGAAAGCCACCAGAGAAATCACCAGTGATAGGATTGCCAGGGGCATCATCAGACGGCGGATGGAGATTCCCGCGGACTTCAGGGCGACAATCTCGTAGCGTTCGCCCATATTGCCGAAAGTCATCAGCGAAGCCAACAGCACGGCCAATGGAAACGCCATCGACGATAGTGTGATGGACGCATAGAAGAGCAATTTCAACAGCAAACCGATTTCCAAACCTTTTCCTACCAATTCATCCACCCACTTCCACAGGAACTGCATCAGCAGCACAAACAACGCCACAAAGAAGGTCAGGACGAATGGTCCGAGAAAGTTCTTACAAAGGTATCGGTTTATGATTTTCACGGTGAAAACGGACTATTAGTAATCACCGAGGGTTTCGGGCAGTTGGGCCAATGCCGCAGCCGCCTGCTCATCGTTAGGAGCAGAACCGTGCCACTTATGCGTGCCTTCCATAAAGTCAACACCTTTTCCCATTTCCGTCTTCATGATGATGGCTATGGGCTTGCGGTTATGGGCAAGTGTTTTGGCCAATGTGAGGGTCTGGACGCATTTTTTCATGTCATTGCCATCCATTTCCAACACGAGCCAGTCATTTGCCTCAAACTTGGTCCTGAGTCTGCCCAGATTACATACTTGGTCGGTCGGGCCGTCTATTTGTTTGCCGTTATTGTCAACTGTAACAATCAGATTGTCCACCTTCTTAGCTCCGGCGAACATCACAGCTTCCCAAATCTGACCTTCTTGCAGTTCTCCGTCGCCAGTTAAGGCAAACACGAGGTGTGGATCCTTATTGGCGGTTTTGGCCAAAGCGGCGCCAATGGCAACGGAAAGACCCTGACCAAGGGAACCGGAAGCGATACGGATGCCCGGAAGGCCTTCCACAGGTGTGGGATGACCCTGCAAACGGGTGTGGAGTTTGCGGAAAGTAGCCAATTCGGGGATCGGGAAATAACCGCGACGCGCCATAACGCTGTACAAGACCGGCGTAATATGGCCATTGGAGAGGAAAAACATATCCTCACCCTGACCTTCACGGGTGAAATGTTCCGGGTCAATATCCATAATTTGGAAGTACAATGCCGTCAGAAAATCGGCGCATCCCAGTGATCCGCCCGGGTGACCGGATTTGGCGCCATGTACCATTCGGATAATGTCTCTTCTGACTTGTGCAGCTACATCTTGTAATTCTTTGATATCCATAATATTGTGATTTTAATTGATTATAATTCAATAGCGGACGAGATGTTTTCGGCAATCTGCTTGAATTGCTCTGGCGTAAGTTTCACACGCTCGGCTTTGAAATTCAAATC
>DGGS01000188.1 GCA_002392325.1 Bacteroidales bacterium UBA3868 | reverse complement strand
TGTTCTACATTATGGCCATCTGCGTTCTGATGGGTGCCATCAGCAAGTTGCTCGCGGAATTTGGTGTAGTTCGTCTTTTGGAGAACATCCTGCGGCCATTCATGAAACCGCTTTACAACCTACCAGGCGTGGCAGCCTTGGGTGCGGTGATGACCTTCCTCAGCGACAACCCCGCCATCATCACATTGTCGAAAGACAAGAATTTCAGCCGCTATTTCAAAAAATACCAACTCATCTCGCTCACCAATTTCGGCACCGCTTTCGGAATGGGATTGGTGGTGCTGGCGTTTATGACGGGACTTGGATTTGGCAAAGGTGCGTTGGTGGGCATTGTGGGCGCCATCATCGGCAGTATCATCTCCACCCGTCTGATGCAACATTTCACCTTAAAGTCTTATCCCGAACTTGACGCGCCCGTTTCCGAGGAGCAGGGCGACGAGCAGCAGATTTCCTTCAAGAGTGAGGGCACTGTGTTTATGCGATTCCTGAACTCCATTCTGGATGGCGGCAAAGACGGTGTAGGCATCGGCGTGGCTATCATTCCCGGCGTGCTGGTCATCTCCACATTGGTGATGATGATGACCTTTGGTCCCGACACTGCCACAGCGGCTTACACAGGTGCCGCATACGAAGGCGTGCCCATCATCACATGGTGTGCCGACAAGATTGATTTTGTCTTCAAATGGCTGTTCGGATTCACCAGTCCGGAGCTCATTTCCTTCCCCATCACGGCGTTGGGAGCGGTGGGCGCTGCGTTAGGTCTGGTTCCGCGCTTCGTGGCACAGGGAATCATCGACAGCAACACCATCGCCGTGTTCACGGCCATGGGCATGTGCTGGAGCGGTTATCTGAGCACACACACCGCCATGCTGGATTCCATGGGCTACCGCAAGCTCATCAGCAAGGCTATCGGAGCACACACCATCGGGGGCTTGTGCGCGGGCATCGCCGCTCACTGGCTCTTTGTGCTGATCTCCCTCATTTAATCTCATTTAATCTCATCCGATTTCCCATACTTTATCCAACGATTGTTTTCCGTCAAAACCAGCAATCGTTATTGTTTCACTAATGGCTAATACTCAAAGAACACCCTTAAAAGACCGTCCGTTTCCGGACTACACGCACTCAGAAGAGATGCTGAACAGTGCCAGCCATCTGTTCGGTGCCCTATGTGCCATCGTCATGATGGTATTGGTTGTCCGCACCTCACTGGAGAAACATTCTGCCTGGAGTTTGGGATGCGGAATCGTCTATGTCATTACGGTTTTCATCGCCATGCTGATGTCTGGGATATACCATGGTTTGCCCAAAGGAATGCCCAAGCAGGTCATGCGTGTGGTGGATCATTGCGACATTTTTTTCACCATAGCCGGCACATACACCCCCATCACCCTGTTGGGCATCTGTTCCATCAATCCCACATTGGGTTGGGTTATCTTCATCGCCGAATGGGTGCTGGCCATCATCGGTGCCACCCTGAACGCCATTGACCTGAAGAAATACGCCAAATTCTCCATGGCTTGCTATCTAGGCATGGGCTGGTTTGTCATAATCGGGCTGCGCCCCACCATCATCTCCATGACTGTGCCGGGATTCATGTGGCTGTTGGCCGGAGGTGTCGCTTTTACTATCGGAGCCGTCTGGTATCTGATTGGAAAGAAAAAACGATACCGTCATTTTGTGTTCCATGTTTTTGTGCTGCTCGGTATTATCCTGCAGTTTGTATGCGTTTGGAAATATCTTCTATAAATATCTCTATCTTCAAATACAAAAAAGGTTGTCACCTATCGGATGACAACCTTTTTATTTTCCATGAACTGGCTTGTTTCAACAAGCCGTCGCAGTTTAGTTATGAATGCAGCGCACGGATTGGCCAAGAGTCTTGTTGATGGCACTTACACCCACATTCACATTCTGATGTGAGATATGGCGTCCCATGACCGATGAGCTATTCGATTCAGTAGCACTCCAGAAGTAAGTGGATGTGCCGAAGCCACTATATGTTCCGAGGAAACTTCCTGCCGGAACAGCGCTGAAACCTGTCGCATTATTGGAACTCAAATTATTACCCACCACGCAATCGGCGTTATAGGTATTCCAGAGAGTGGTTGCCGCAAGCGCTTTGGCAATGAATGCACTATCATTTGAACACAAATATTCGCTTTGACTGCTCACATAGTCCGTCAATTGGGTCCATTCCGCATCGCTCGGCACATGCCAACCGGCAGGGCATATTCCTTGCACGCCGCTCGGATTCACAGTACTGCTTGCACTGCCGTTCATGACCGCTGCCCAATTGTACAGATAACCGTAATTGGCAACATTCATACTGTTTCCAGACGGATAATAGCGATAGGGGGTTGCATTACTCAATGAGTTGCCCAATTCTATGCTGGCGCCGTTGGCATAGTGGGTGGTTTTAAGGTTCTCTTTCATCCAGCACTGAGTACCGATCTTCACCGTGTTATACACATTCCCGTCGTAATCGCTAACTGTAGGCATACCAGGACATGACTGTCCATCGGGCACAGAAGAAAGCGTAGTGAAGGTCACCTGGGAACCATAAGCGGTGCCAGCGCTGTTGGTGGCGTATGCGCGCACAT
>DGGS01000101.1 GCA_002392325.1 Bacteroidales bacterium UBA3868 | reverse complement strand
GCCACTTTGTTCGGTTCTGGTTGGGTGTGGCTTTCCGCCGACGCGGAAGGCAAACTGGTCATCACACAGGAAACAAACGCCGCCAATCCCGTGCAAAAGGGACTGAAACCGCTGCTCACATTTGATGTCTGGGAGCATGCGTACTATCTGGATTACCAGAACCGCCGCCCCGACCATCTCAATGCTTTATGGCAGATTGTGAATTGGGAAGTGGTGGAAGGAAGACTGTAGGGTTAGAATGCCTGATATCGGAAAAACATGCGACAATAATGCTAAATCAATAGTCTAACTATTTGATTCTTCATTCTTTTCGTTTAACAACTGATCAATCTTCTTTTCAATTGTAGTGAGTCTTTCTTTCACATCATCGTTGTTGTCGGCAACCATGGCGTCCACAAACACAGAGTTGATGAAAGACATGCCAATGATGCCGCCCATAATCAACAGCAGGCAAAAGTAGAGTCGTACCATGAACCCCCAGAATGGTGATGTGGCCGCCGCAATGGTGTCGGGAATGTCGTACCAGCCATCAATTGTGCAGAATCGGAAGATGGAGTAGATGGATTCCAACGGGGAGGAGAAGTATTCGGGGGCGATATCCTTGAACAGACTGCAGTTGATTAGTCCGAAAATGACAATTATGACGAAAAAAGCGAGCAGGATGGCGTACGATTCGCGCAGCGCCAGATTGAAACCTTTGATAATTTGACCGAAGTTAGGGAAAAAATGCAGCATCCGGAAGAAACGCAGCACTCGCATCACTCGTAGGACAAGCAATATGGACAAATCCATCAGTCCTGTGGGGATAAACAGTTCCACCAACGACGGCAACGATAGTATGACCAGGATACCATCCAGGCAATTCCACCCTGATGACCAGTATCCTTTAAATCCTAACTCTTTGAGCTTGATGATCATCTCAAACAGAAACACGAAGGTGCATAGGTAATCTATTATAGTGATGACAGGATGCGTTATTCCGCTCACTTGCAAATAGATAACTACGGCATTCAACAGAATAATGCCAAGGATGAATTTCTCGTTGAGAAAAAGATTTTTCAAATGCTTCATAGAACTGTTTGTTTTGAGGTGCAAAAATAAAAAAAAGGCAACAATCGTATGAATCGCGATTCCGTGTTTTTTATTATTTTTGTACCCTTGAATAATCAAAAGACATTGGACCAGAATAAAGAGTGATTATGTCAAAACGCGTGTTAATGGCCATGAGCGGCGGAATCGACAGCAGTGTTTCCGCCCTGCTACTGCAAGAGCAAGGTTATGAGTTGGTTGGGGCCACTTTCCGGACCTTCGACTACATCAAGGAGTCGTGCCTGGCCAAAGAGAAGGGCTGCTGCTCGGTGGAGAGCATCATGGAGGCCAAGCATTTCGCTGAATCCATCGGCGTGGAACACCATATCCTCGATTTCCGACAGCTGTTCCGCGACCATGTGATCGCCAATTTCGTGCAGGAGTACAAACTCGGCCGCACTCCCAACCCATGCGTGCTCTGCAACTCGCACATCAAGTGGGGCGTGCTGCTCAAAGCCGCTGACGAGCTGGGTTGCGACTATATTGCTACGGGGCACTACGCGCGCATCGCGCAACACCATGGGCACTATTACCTGCAAACCGCCGCCGATGAGCACAAGGACCAGACCTATTTCCTCTGGATGCTGACGGAAGAGAACCTCCGGCGCACGATTTTTCCTTTGGGCGGTTATACCAAACCCGAAGTGCGCCGACTGGCCCAGGAACGCCACTTTGAGAAACTGGCCAAGAAAAGCGAGTCGCAGGAAATCTGCTTTATTCCCGACAACGACTACCGCACATTCCTGACACAGCATGGCTGCGAAATCACACCAGGCAATTTCATTGATTCAGAAGGACATAAATTGGGACAACACCAAGGTTGCTATAATTTCACCATCGGGCAACGGAAAGGCATCGGATTGGCATTCGGCACTCCCAAATATGTGACCCGAATAAACACCGCCACCAATGAGGTCACATTGGGCGACCGCGACGACCTGTTCTGCAATAATGTGTTCGCCTCCGATGTGCGCTTGCGCGATGTGGAGTGGCTGCGTGAGTCACCAGAAGTCATGGCGCGCATACGCTACAAGTCACCCGCGTCAGAGGCCAAATTGGTGTTGGAAGATGACTTCGAGGAAACCCATCGAATGCATTTGCATTTTCACAAACCGGTTTGGGGCGTCACCCCCGGACAATCCGTGGTGCTTTACAAGGATGGCATGGTAGTGGGCGGCGGACTGATCGAGTAAAGGATTGAACTTGAATTTGTTACCGGCTCACTATTTTCCGCAAAACCGTCCCTTCTTTCGTCTCGCTGACCAGCAGGAAGACGCCTTTTGAAGGCAGTTTCACTTCCATAGTTTCCTTATTCGGTGTGGCTTCCCATACCAAGGAACCGTCAAGCGTGTAAAGCCGCACAACTGTGGGCATCACTCCATCAAATTGTACGGTGCACTGTCCGTGCGCCGGATTGGGGTAAATCAGCAGGTTGTTATGGCTATATTGCTGTATTCCAGTGCTATCATCAGGTATGACGGGAGGCACCAGGGTGTCGGTATGGAAGGTGATCATAGACCATTCGCCTGCTAACGCACTATCGCACACACAGCGCACATAGATGTCGTAATAGGTGTCGGGCTGCAGGTTGGAGAGGTGAAGGAAACTCTCGCTGACACCGACTGTGGTTCCGTTGCCCTGTGCGAACCCTTGAACACCGTATTCCGCTTCAAACTGGATAGGATCACCCTCAAAACCCCAACCAATGGTGGCATGCATGGTGTCCACTTCTATGACATGCAGATTGAAAACGGCACTGCAAGTGTCAATGGGTGCCTCCGTTCGCTGCGCCCAAAGTTGCAGGTTGTCAAGATAGAGGGCTGAACCCTGCTGTGGGGAAGTGTTGGCTGAGGAGAATAGGAAAATCACCAGTGAATCGGCCTCAATGTATGTGGAGGAGGGATTGATGTCGGAGAGTGGGGTGTAGGTTATTTCAAAAGGAATATAAGCGGAAGTGTCGGTCAAGGCGATGGTGTAGCCAGCGCCCACCACCTCGCGCTGGTGCGTGGTGGTGTTGTATTTGGTGCCCAGCATCATAATGCCGCCATTGTCGCCACTTGTGGCAGAAGTGTATTTGTAATGTCCGGTCAGCCGGGTTGGAACCGCCCCATTCAAGTCAAGTCCACCATTAATCAAAGTGTTGATATCCACATTGTTGAAGACGGACATCAGTTGCGACATGCTACCCAGATGAGTGGTCAAATCCTCCATGAAGGGCAGCAACGCATCAATATCGACGACACCGGTAGATAACACCGTGGGGAAAACCGTGGATGTTAGCATCGGATCCAGTGAGGATTGGGCAAGGCCATATACGGTGGAGTTGATGATGTCAGACAGCATGAAACTCTGCAGTTTGAGCGCATGTGCGCCGTTTGGCACAGTGCCGGTCTCATCCGATAACTTCATTAATGGAAGATTGGTGTTCACATTGACATTCATGCCACTGTATGTGATGTTTTCATTTACAGGATAGGTCGGATAGTCCCAGTTCGTAGGATATGTGTAACTGCTGTAAACGGGTAAGGAAAAGAATAAAACGGTCACACTGTACCCGTTGCCGGTTGACCAGTTTTCAAAACTGCCGTTAGGAATGGCGATGGAACTGTCCTGCACTTGTGCTGTCGTCCTTAATGAAAAAAGTACAACCGTGGATAAAATCAATAAAATAATACGTTTCATTTTGAAAATTATTAAGGTGGGAAATGGTTACATCAGCACCAAACACGCTATTTGCCAGCGGTTTGGGACAAAATCGAAATAATAGAGAGGCGCGCCCCAGCGGTCTTTCTGACGAAGTGTTTTACCATCAAGATAGTAGAGTGGGGTGCCCCAGCGATCCTTTTGCCGTATGGTGAGACCGTCAAAATAGAGCAATGGCTCGCCCCAGCGGTCCTTCAGGCGCACGGTCTCCCCATCGATATAAATCAAAGGTTCCCCCCAGCGGTCTTTCAAACGCACCTGCTGCGTGGAGGCATCGTACCATAGCAATTGTTCTCCCCAACGGTCTCCCATGCGTATGGTATTGTTCTCCATATAGAAAAGTTTCGCGCCCCAGCGGTCTTTCTGATAAACGGTCTGGGCTTGCGCGGTCATCATCACGATGGTGAGAAAGGCAACAACAGCCATGGCGGCTCTTGTAGTGCCACTCACAACAGCAAATGCGGAACTATGAGTGTTTTTCTCCTTGAAAATAATCATCTGTACATCATTTATCTCGGCAAAAATATAAATTTCAATGAGATAATGAAATATTTTGCACAAAAAAAACCGCACCATAAGGATGCGGTTTTTTGTGGTTGTACAGATGTCGGAAGATTATCCGATGGTGATGGTACGGGCGAGTTTGGGCTCCTCTTTCTGCACTCTCGGCATGGTGATGGTGAGGATTCCGTGCTCCACTTTGGCCTCGATATGGTCCTTGTCAACATCCTCGGGCAGTGTGTAAACCTGCTCGTAGTTCGTGTAGGAGAACTCGCGGCGCAGATAGTGGTGCTTTTTCTCCTCTTCCTTGTGTTCCATCTTGTTCTCGATGGCGACATTCAAGTTGCCTTCGTCGTTGATACTCACGCGGCAGTATTCCTTCTTGATGCCGGGAGCGGCCACTTCCATCGTGTAGGCCTTTTCATCTTCTCTAACATTCACGGCCGGAGCTGTGGTGTTGGTGCGCGGCATGATGTCGCTGTTCAAGAAATCTTCAAACATGGTCGGAAACCAACTGTTTTTAAACA
>DGGS01000194.1 GCA_002392325.1 Bacteroidales bacterium UBA3868 | reverse complement strand
GAGTTGAAGAGGAAAAGAGGAAGAAGAATTAGAGTAATGAAAGACTAATAGCTAAATCCGGTTTTCCTTGTCGGGGAAGATGATCCAGGGTTTGAAGTGTTTGGCGTCTTCGAAGTCCATGGCGCAATAGGAGATGATCACCACCACATCACCGACGCACGCCTTGCGCGCCGCAGGGCCGTTGAGGCAGATGATACCGGAATCCTTGGCTCCTTTGATCACATAGGTTTCAAGACGCTCGCCATTGTTCACATTCAGCACCTGAACCTTCTCATTCTCAATAAGATTGGCGGCTTCCATCAAGGTTTCGTCAATGGTAATGCTGCCCACATAGTTCAAGTTGGCTTCGGTAACCGTGGCCTTATGGATTTTGGATTTTAAGAGTTCAATCGTCATTTTTCTCTATTTAAATTCATCCAGTTTCGTGGATTATTTGTATCGGATATTGTCAATCAGGCGCACCTCGCCCACATATACGGTGATGAAGCCCATCACGCCAGCGGCATCCGCCATGGAGTGCACCGTCTGCAAAGTATCTGCGTCCGCAATCTCAAAGTAATCGAGTTTGAACTCCGGATACTTGGCGATTTCGGCCTCCACAAACGCTTTGATTTGGGGCACATCCTCCAGTTGCTGCGATTCCACAAGAATGCGGTGGATGTTGGCGGCAGTCTCAAACTGCTCCGGTGTAAGCCGGCGGTTGCGGGAACTCATGGCCAGTCCGTTAGGCTCGCGCACGATGGGACAGGGCACAATCTCGGATTTGATGTCGCACTGGCGCACCAGTTCGCGGATCACCGCAATCTGCTGATAGTCCTTCTCGCCGAAGTAGGCCTTGTCGGGACGCACCCAGTCGAGCAGGCGGCGCACAATCACGCCAACGCCGTTGAAATGGCCAGGGCGCGCGGCACCTTCCATCACCTCCTCCACCGGACCGAAATGGTACTCTTCGGTGGGTGGCGTCGGGAACACTTCCTCAACCGTTGGGGCAAACGCGTAGTCCGCATACTCCCCTATCAGTTCCACATCACGCTCCAGCGTGCGCGGATATTTCACCAGGTCATCCTGGTTGTTGAACTGCACCGGATTGACGAAAATGGAGACAAACACGACCTCGTTTTCCAGCCGTGCGCGCTTGATCAGGGAAAGATGACCATCGTGCAACGCACCCATAGTGGGCACCAGACCGATGGTTTTGCCTTCTGATTTAACCTCATCTACAATACGGGTAAGTTCTGCAATAGTGTTAATTACGAGCATAATTCTTTAAAAACGACTGTTTTTCAATTTTAAAACATGCTTTCTTTTCAAAAAAGCGGGCAAAGATACATTTTTTATGATTCTATTTGATATTTTCCTCAACCATTTCTTTCAATGAGGCGATAACATCCGGATCGTTAATGGGAACGCCGTCCAAAATCTCATACACCTCATTCGTATCCAACACATAATCAACCTCATCGTCACGCTTGTAGTGGAAAATGAAGCGTATGTCGGGATATGCGGAAATCGTCAGGACAATCGTGCCCGCCAAGTCGCCCATCGGCGGCGTGTCCAGATGCGTGAGTCCGAACACCGCAGTGACGGTAGTGCCAACGCCCTCCTTGGATTGGATGGACATGGATCCGCCCGTCATCTCGCTATTCTGTTTCAGCAAAGGCAATCCCAGTCCCACCTTACGGGTGGTGCGCGAAGTATAGAAAGGGTCTATGACCTTCTGCACGGTCTCCTCGCTCATGCCGCAACCGTTATCCTTAAATATCAGAGTCAGTGTGTCTTGCGCACTGTCCAATAGGACCTCCAGCGTAATCTCCGTGGCTTTCGCGCGTGTGGAGTTCTGCAGGATGTCCATAATATGCATGGATAAATCCTTCATGGCTATGCGTTTAGCATTTGGTATATCTTTCCGGCAGTTTCGAAAGTCTGTTCGGCAGTGCCCAGCACGGGGATTTCCTCCTCCTTGGCTTGTTCTAGCATGTCATCGTCGGGTTTGCTGCCCTTCACGAGCACCACGCACGCCAGTTCCTTCAAGGAAGCGATCGCTATCACATTCTTGTGCGTCTGCAAGGTCACCCAGACATGACCTTCCTGGGCGAAGCCCATCACATCGCTCAACAGGTCGGACACATAGCCGCCCTTGATTTCATTGTCCAGATTCTTCTCGCCGCAAAAAACGGTGAGATTCAATTTTTCTACTAATTCTCTAACTGTCATATCGTTTTATTTATATTGAGACGCACGGCCGTGCGTCTTTACTTTATGTTGAGACGCACAACCATGCGTCTTTACTTATCTTATGGTTTCTCCAAACGCACGCATCGCCCACCCTCGCCACGCAGTGCCATCCTGATCTCCTCAAAGCTTCGCGTTTCCATCTCCAGATAACAGGGCGCGGTGCCGATGATATCGGGCAGATGGGCATCGGAGCTACGGGTAAACATCTTATTTTTCAAATATTTATGCACTTTCAGCATTTCCTCCTTGTTGCCGTGTTTTGAAAGTTCCACCGCATCATAATCCAGATCAAACGGGATAAAGCCCAACTGGCTGATCAAGCTGGTGGTGCTTTTATCGATGTGAGCGGGGACGAACAGACCGCCGATGGAGTGCACGAAATCGGCAATCTCGTTCACCGACTGGTCGAGGGCGGAAGTCAGCAGGCGGGGTTCCTCATATACAATATTATATTCCTCGTCAATCTGCACCTGGTCGCCAAACACATCGGGGTTGTTGGGAATATCGGGCAGATGCTCGTCCAGATATGCCTGCAGTTTGTCGAGTGCCTCATGGTCGGGCATGTATGCCAGGCAGTGCGCTTCCTCTTTGGTGGTGATTTCGGCGCCGCAGAGCACAAAGATGTCGCGGTTGTGGGAGTAGTGTTCCGCCAGCCGGCAGTGGCGTGTGGAGTTGTGATCGGTGATGGCAATCACATCTATGCCCTTCTCCAACGCAATGGAGATAATGTTATCGGGTGTCATCTCCAAGTCTCCGCAGGGAGAAAACAGTGTGTGTGTATGAAGATCCGCTTTATAGATGTGCATAGCCATTTTTTTAGCGGTGGCAAAAGTACAAAAAAACTATGGTTTTCTCCACCGCCTTCGGACTTTTCAAAATAGTCGCCAGCATACAAAGACCTTTTTTGGTAAAGACCTTGGGAATGGCAATAGTATGTTCCTGTCGATTGAACTGGTGGAAATTTTCCACCACCTCGGTATCTTTGTTTAAAAAAGCGTATATTTGCCACGTTATAAAGAAGAAAGAAAAAACTATGGAATACAGTATCATAATTGAGAAAAATCCGACAACCGGAGTTTATATCGGACAATGTTCACAGATTCCCGAAGCGATGAGTCAAGGAAACACGTTGGCCGAACTGATGACCAACATGAAGGAAGCCATAGAACTGGCCATTGAGTGCAGAAGAGTGGAATTGAAAGACCTGTATAAAAACCGAAAAATCTTTCACAGAAAACTTACTGTTAACGCATGAAGAAAGAGAAATTTCTTAAACACCTGAGAACAAATCATTGCTACCCAACCGGAAGACAAAAAGGCAGTCATGCCCAATTTATCAACAAAGAATCTGGCAAACGGACAATCATACCTCTACACAACGAAATCGATGATCTGCTCGCAAAGAAGATTTGCAAGCAGTTGGGAATTCCACTAACAGGAAACAATTAACAACCATTCCCCGACAAAATAAAACATCTCTTTTTTTGGATTTCACCGAGGCACTCTCACCATTTTCACCAACTTATCGTGTAATTATAACCGCCGGAGCCGGAAGGGTTGGGCGTTTTTTTGTCTTTGGCGGTTTTCTTGGTGGGTTGCAGCGTATAGGAGATGGTGCCGCCCGTCGGGGCGGGTGCGGGGGCCAGATGGAAGTTGATGTTCAGTTTGCAGTTCACCTTGAGGCGGATACCGCGGTTGCGGGCCTTGTCGTAGCGCAGCATCTGCACCAGACGGATGGCTTCCTCATTGCAGGAGGGGCACAGACTCTTTATCACGGTGGGATTCTCCACAAAACCGTCGTCATTCACCTGGTACCCGATGGTAACCACGCCCTCAATGCGCTGTTCCATAGCGTCTTGCGGATACTGCAAATGGGCTTTCACAAACTCGCGCAACGCCTTCGCGCCGCCGGGATATTGGGGTTTCTCCAGAAATTTCTTATTCTTCTTTTTCTTATCTTCTATCGTCATGGTTGATCGTCATTTACGTTCAATTACTTCCGAGATATCCGTTTGTATTGGCATACTCTCCCATGTTGAGAAAATCTCCGCTGCCACATCCCCATTTGACTTGGAGAGCCGGTGCACATATTGCCGTTCCCCCACTTTGAACAATTCGCAGGCAACCACATCGTTCTCAAAGGTCTCATGCATCCAATGGATGTCAAACGAGATAGGACGGTTTTGGGCAAGAAAAGTATCCGTGGCGGTCAACATAGCAATGCTCAAATAGCTTCGGTTGTTCATGTGGCCGTTGAAATCCAAATCCAGCAGATTTACGGTATGGAGCACCTTTTTTATCGGTTCGCCAACTTGAGGGAAAG
>DGGS01000129.1 GCA_002392325.1 Bacteroidales bacterium UBA3868 | reverse complement strand
CGCATGCCAACTCGGATGATCCAACGGAAACCCTGTATCCGACCTTCGACTATTCGCAGGCCTCTGTCTATGCGCAGGATGAGATGGAATTCAGCAAGTTTTTCAAACTCACGTTTGGTCTCCGTTTGGAAATGCCCATTATCCGATTCCCCAACGACAACCGGAATCTTGATTTCGATGCTGTTGCGGCCGCGCACCCCGAGAGTTCCTTCGCTGGTCTCAGCACAGCTGACATTCCCAAACTGACGGTCAATGTGTCACCACGTATCGGTTTCAACTGGGATATCACGAAAGACCGCAAGGTCATCATGCGTGGTGGTACCGGACTTTTCACAGGCCGAATTCCGAATGTGTGGCTTGTGAGTGCTGCTGGCAATTCCAACTGTTTGCAGTACCAATATATTGCCAACAACAACACGGGCAACCCTGTGGTGAACTTCAGTTCTGATCGTGCTGATATTATCAATAGCGTATATGCTGGAAATGCGTTTCAACGTCAGAATCTTCCTGCTCCCACCAGTGCCACTATCATTGCCAAGGACTTGAAGATGCCCACTAGCTGGAAATCCTCTCTCGCATTTGACTTCACGATCCCCGGTGATGTGAAACTCACTGTTGAAGGCATTTATTCCTATAATATCAATGAGGTTTATGCTTCCGTTCTTGGTTATAAGGAGGATGGCACTGTGCAGTTGCCGGGTGAACCGGAAGCTCGTACCCATTACAGTTCAGAGAATATCATGAATAGGAATAATGGCAAGATGAATGGTTACTATCTCCATAATGAGAAGGGAATTCACGGTCAGTATCTCGCATTGTCAGCCAAACTGTCCAAGTCTTTCAACTTCGGCCTTCACTTGATGGCGGCTTACACATTCAGCCATTCCTACACGATTTCTGATGGCGCCGGCGATCAGGTTTCCTCTTTCGCCAACACAGCTAATCGAAACGATGGTAATGCGCCTGAGCTTGGATACGCAGGCTTTGTTCCTCCCCATCGTGTGATAGGTGCCATTGGTTACACCATCAAGGAGGGCAAACACACTGCCACCAGACTAGGATTGTTCTATGAGGGCTACAACATGGGTGTTTACAGTGGTTTATACCAGACTCGCCATTCTTACCTCATCAACAATGTGAGCGGCATGGGAAGTACTCCTCAGTTGATGTACATCCCCACAGTGGATGAACTGGCTGCCATGCCATTCATCTCCGATGAGAACAAGGCCGCCTTCGAGGAATACATTGCGAGCGACAGTTATTTGAGCAAGCACAGAGGTGAGTATTCCAAACGCAATGCTGGCAAAGTCCCGTGGTTGAACCGAATCAACTTCAAGTTTTCCCAAGAGTTCTATTTCAATGTGTCCGGTCATAAACACACATTGGATGTCGGTTTGGATATTAATAACCTCGCTAATTTGTTCTACAGCAAGTGGGGCGTCTGCAAAGTGCTCGACAATGATGTGGTATTGAATTACAAAGATGGTACCTATACATTTAGCCAACCCACATGGTCGGTCTATAACAATCTTTCCTCCACATGGCAGATATTGGTCCATCTGCGGTATGCGTTTTAAAGAAACATTTTATGGATTAAATAGTAAAGGGGCTTTGCAAAGCCCCTTTTTTTGTGTTAGAGTGTTTGGCCACAATTAAACCTCCCGTCCTCCCCAAACAATTCTGTCACATCCATGCCGTCTTGCAGGTGCAGGGCGTGCAGTCCGCATGCCCGCGCGCCTGCGAGGTGCTGCGGCGAGTCGTCAATGAACAGCGTCTCCTTTGGATTTAAATGATTATCCTCCAATATTTTATTGAACCCCTCCGCTTTCGGTTTCCGGATGTGCATGAGCTGCGAGAAATAGCATCGCTTGAAATAGCGGTCGAAAAGGTCGTAGCCAAACTGTGCGCGCATGTCGGCCCGAAATTCCTCATAGTTCAGTTGGTTCGTGTTGCTGAACAGATACAGGTTGTAGTGCTGGCTCACTTTCTCCAGCATTTGCTCATGCTCTTTCGGGAAACCCAGCAGGATGGCGTTCCAGCAGTCGTCAATCTCCTGGTCGGTGATGGGGCGGGATGCCAGCGAGCGTATGTATTGGCGGAATTCCTCTGTGCTGATCAGCCCTTCTTCGTACTGGTCCATCACATCATTCTGGTGCTGCTTGCTGTAGATTTCCTCGAAGTGCGGAATGCCGCATCGTGCAAATGCTTCGGGGATGTTCTGATACCGAATGCGATACAGAACACCCCCGAAGTCGAAGATGATATTTTTTATCATTGTTATTGCTTGATTAAGGCCATGTCGGGCATCGGTTTGTCGTAGTCGCCTTTGGCCAAACGCTCCTTGATGTCGCGGAAAGCGTCCAAGGTGCGCTCCACGTCCTCCATGCTGTGCGCGGCGGTGGGGATGACGCGGAAGATGAGCATTCCCGGAGGAATGACAGGGTAGGTGACGATGGAGCAGAAGATGTTGTAGTTCTCGCGGAGGTCAACGGCGATGTTGGCGGCTTGGTCAACGCCACAATACAAGTGCACCGGAGTAACGCAGGCCTCTGCCGGTCCGATTTCGTAACCGAGGTCGCGGAAGCCTTTCTGCAACGCGCGGGTAACTTCCCAAAGATGTGCTCTGAGCTTGTCGCCTTCTTCACTGCGGATGATTTCGAGACGCTTCAAGCAGCCGACCACGATGGGCATCGGGAGTGACTTGGCGTACATCTGTGAGCGCATATTATAGCGCAGGAAATTGATGATGCCTTTTTCGGAGGCGACAAAACCGCCGATGGTGGCCATAGACTTGGCGTAAGCGCCGATATAGACATCGATGTCGTCCATCACGCCGAAGTGCTCGGAGGTGCCTCGTCCGTGAGGGCCCATAACGCCGAAACCATGGGCGTCGTCAATGAGGATACGGAACGGATATTTCTTCTTGAGGGCGGCAATCTGGTCCAAGATGCCGAGTGCGCCGGTCATGCCGAACACGCCTTCTGTAATGAGCAGCACGCCACCGCCTTGTTCTTCGGCGATTTTGCAGGCGTTGCCGAGGATTCGCTCACAGTCCTTGATATCGTTGTGGCGGAATTTGAACTTCTTGCCGATGTGCAGGCGGATACCGTCAAGCAGGCAGGCGTGGGCCTCAGCATCATATACGATGACATCGTGGCGGCACACCAGAGAGTCGATGGTGGACAGGATGCCCTGATAACCGAAGTTGAATTCGAAAGCGGCCTCTTTGTGCTCAAACTCAGCGAGTTCGCGTTCCAGTTGCTCGTGAAGAGCGGTTTGGCCGGTCATCATACGGCTGCCCATCGGGTAAGCCATGCCCCAGCGGGCGGCGCCTTCCGCATCCGCTTTGCGGATCTCGGGATGGTTGGCAAGACCGAGATAGTTGTTGATACTCCAGCAGAGCACATCCTTGCCGTTGAAGCGCATGTGAGGTCCGAGTTCGCCTTCCAGTTTCGGAAATGCGAAATAACCGTCGATTTTTTCACGGTATTGTCCGATCGGACCACCGGATGATTCTTTGATTCTTTCGAAAATATCCTTCATTGTAAAGTAAAATTATAATTGTTAATAATATGATCACTCTTGGCTGGCGGCGCGTTCCGCCTTGGCGCGTTCCACCTTCTCGTATTCCTCAAAAAACTGCGGCAGATTGTTCATTTCGATACGTTTGTTCAAAATGATTTTGTGGTCTTTGTTGTCCATGATGTACATGGCGGGATTGCCGATTTCGTAAATGCCGAAATAGTCCAGATAGTCTATGTTGCCTTTGTTGCCACCCACATTGGTCCAGGGGTAGTTGTTCTCCTTCACATATTTCTTCCAAGCATCGATAGTATCGTCGTTGCCGATGGCATACACATCAAAATTACGTTTGCCGATAACCTCGAGTGAGTCATACACCTGCCGCAGGGCTTTGGATTCCTTCTTGCAGGTGGGGCAGTTGGGGTCATAGAACCAGAGTATGGTGTAGGGCTTGTGCATACGATACGAGGATTTCCAAAGGCGGGCGTCTTCATAAAGATTGGTGTCGGGGATGATCAGTTCCGGTGCAATCTTTCCAATCAGGGTCGGTTCCAGGCGTTTGATTCGTTTCTCGTATTTGGAAATCAGATCCTCATCCATCCAATAACATTTTCCGGCCAGTTGGTTGGTCTTGGCCACATGGCAGAACACAGCGTCGTGACCCACCACCTTGCTGGTCTCAAACTGGTAAGAAAGCCAGTCCACGCAATAGTGGAACATGAAGGTGTCTTTCTCGGTCTTGGCCAAAAACATATCAATATATTTGTTGATGGTGTCGGCCTCCTGATGGTAGAGCAGTTTGGTGAAGTAGTCCTTCAATTTGGGATCAAAGGAGGGAATGTAGATGAAGCGGTGGTCAGCCAAATCGAAATTGTCCCAATAATGGGTGCGGTAATAGGCGGCCTGCTTTTCGTAATCGGGATCGCCGTTCTCTTTTTTGAATTCGGGGACCTCAATCTGCATGTATGATTTCTGCATTTTGGAGAACAGATAGTCGGGATGCTTGTCGATGATTTCCTGATGGATGAAGTCCAGCATCTCATCGTTGATGGTGCTCAGTTTGTTTTTGTAGTAGTCAGCGCTGTCCTTGTTGCCTGCAGCGTCAAACTCCTTGAATTTCTTTGACCACTCGTTCGCTAATTTCTGGGCACTGGCGGTTTTGCGTTGGAACTTCAGCATCTCCTCGTTCTCAGGTGTGTTTTTGACGCTGAAATGGTCCACATTGGAGGTGGTGTCCAGATTGTACTCGAAGTGCTGGTTGCGGTCAATGATGAAGTTCAGATAGAGTTTCTTGTCGCCGGAAACCAGGGAGTATAGGCCGTCATCGTAACGGTCGCTGCCCTTGAACACGAACTTGCCTGGAGCCACCGGAGTGGTGGAGTCCTTCAGGATCAGTTTCTCATTGTAATGGATGACCAGATAGACCAGTTTGTCTTTGGAATCCTTGATGTTGAATACAATCTCGTGGCCTTTCTGCTGGCCCGAAGCGCTGCTTTTCCCTTTTTGCGCGGAGATGTTCCCGCAGAGGAAAACGGCCAGAATGCACAATAGTAAAAAGCGTCTTGTCATTATAAATGTTGTTTTATTTTTGTCGTTGCTCTGTCCGCGAATTACAAGAATCTACGCGAATCTATGCGAATTTGGATGAGTCATTATAATATATCCGACTGTCACATTTGCCCAATTCATCTCTTTTACCTCACTTTCATCTGTCCTGCCTCATTTTCGAAGAATTTTTGCAGTTCGGATAACGAAATCTGGCGTGCAATTATTGTGTGATAGTTGGAATTGTCCACCAAAATAATCACGGGTGTGGTCAGAATGTCAAAATATTCGATGAAATCCAGGTTTTGTTCGCCCATGGAGGTGCTGAGGTTGATCCAGTCCCAGAGGTTGTGCTCGTCGGAGAATTTCCTCCAGCGGTCGTAGTCGTCGTTTACCTCAACGGCAAATACCTCAAAATCATAATCTTCCGCATGCTCCTGATACATTTGGTGCAAAACTGGTGTCATTTCCTGGCAGTGGTCACAGTCGGGGTCCCAGAACCATACGACGGTGTATTTGGCTTTGATGTCGTTGGTGGAGTGGGGCATGCTGTCAATGTCGTGCGAGATGAGCTCCGGGATTTTGGCGCCTGCGATGACCTTGCGCAAACCTTCAATCTTGCGTTTGATGGCGCCTTCGCGGCCCTTCTCAATCCACTCGTGCCCGTAGTTGTCGTACAGGTGGACAAGCACAGGGTCATAGACAGGGTCGTGCATGTCCATCATGGAGAAGAATTTGAGAAGAAAGTAGTTCCGGACTGTCGGGTTGGAGCATCGTTTCAGAATGTCATCCATGGAGGCGATGATCGTGTCGGTGTCGTCCTCGCGCAATACCCATTGCTGAATCAGGTATGGGGTCATGACGGGGGTGTGCAGCAGGCGGGGCTCCGAGAAGTCGAAGTCGTCCATCATCTGACGTTTTTTGAGCAGGTCACCTTCAGGCGTGTCGCCTGGCATCTGGTAGGTGCCGTAGGCGGCCATGATGTATTTGGCAGCGAAACTCTCCGGGGTGGTCTTGAGATACTCCTCGCACACTTCGCGCACATTGGGCGTATATACGGTCATCAGTCGGTTGCGGAAGGCGTAGAGGATGTCGTTGTCGGGGGAACCTGCAATGTCAAGGTCGTTGACCACATAGCCGCTGGCGCTGTCGGTGTGCTGCGTATGCCGTATCAGGAGCTTGGCGTTCTGGTTGATGATGAACTCGCCGATGATGTGTGTGAAGGTGTGTGACTCGTCGAAAATGGCCAGAAGATAAACACCGCAGGGCAATTCGCATTTGCTCTTCTTGAACACGGCGGTGCCGTTCTTCACCACAGCGCTGTCCACCAGGTAATAATCGCTTCCGTAAAATCCTTGAATGTAGAGTTTTGGATACTCGGAGGTGGTTTGGACTTTGATGTTATACTTTTTCACGCAAGGCGTGCCTGCGGGAAAGGTACTTTGGGCATGAAGCATGCCGGCATACACGAAAAACAATCCTAATAAGCACCAAAATCTTCTCATAATCAATATTTTCAGTCTTTAATCATTTCCCGGATGTCCATCATGATTTTCTTCGCGATGTTGTCGGCCATGCTGTCGGTCATGGCTTCGGCGTAGATGCGGAGGATGGGCTCGGTGTTGGAACTGCGCACATGCACCCAGCTGTCGGCGAAGTCGATCTTCACGCCGTCGATGGTGTTCACCTCATACTGGGCGTATTTCTCGGCAATGGTTTTCAGCAGTTCCGGAATATTAATGTTGTTGGTAAGTTCGATTTTATTCTTGGAGATGTAATAATCGGGGTAGGACGAGCGGAGCTCGATGCAGTCTTTGCCGGAGGTGGCCATATAGGAGAGGAAGAGAGCGATGCCTACGAGCGCGTCGCGGCCGTAGTGCAGTTCGGGATAAATGACACCTCCGTTGCCCTCGCCGCCGATGACAGCGTTGGTCTCCATCATCTTTTCTACCACATTCACCTCGCCCACGGCAGCGGCGTTGTATTCCACGCCGAACTTCCGGCTCACATCACGCAGCGCGCGGGTGGAGGAGAGGTTGGAAACAGTGTTGCCGGGCGTGTGCTGCAGCACATAGTCGGCCACGGCCACCAGCGTGTATTCCTCACCAAACATCTCGCCGTCGGGTTTCACGATGGCCAAACGGTCCACATCAGGATCCACCACAAAACCCACATGGAAGTTGCCTTTGCGCATGGCTTCGGAGATGCCGTACAGATGCTCCGGAATGGGCTCCGGATTGTGGGCGAAGATGCCGTTCGGTTCCCCGTTGAGCACGGTCACTTTGCGCACGCCTAGCTGGTTCAGCAGTGGGGGCAGCGCCAATGCGCCTGTGGAGTTGACGACATCCAGGATGACGGAAAAATCGGCTTGCGCGATGGCTTCCTTGTCCACCAGCGGCAGTCTCAAGATGGCGTCGATATGGTCTTGGATGGCATTTTCGTAATAGGTGTATTTCCCGAGTTCGTTGACTTCGGCAAAGTTGAAGTCGCGGTTGGCGGCAATCTCCTGCAACAGTTTTCCGTCCTCGCCGGAGATGAACTCGCCCTTGGCGTTGAGCAGTTTGAGCGCGTTCCAGTGCATGGGGTTGTGCGAGGCGGTGATGATGACGCCGCCATCGGCATGGTGGTGCAGCACCGCCATCTCGGTGGTCGGCGTGGTGGAGAGTCCGGTGTCGATGACATTGGCGCCCATGCCTTGCAGGGTGCCGCACACCAGACGGCTCACCATGTCGCCCGAAACGCGCGCGTCGCGCCCCACCACAATGGTGAGACGATGCGCTTCCGTGCCCTGGCGCAAGAACGCCACAAATGCGGAGGTCAGTTC
>DGGS01000199.1:4869-7834 GCA_002392325.1 Bacteroidales bacterium UBA3868 | reverse complement strand
ATGTCGGGATCATCTATGTTGCTGTGCAACATGGCATTGCCTGTCTCATAGTCCTCGCTGCCCAACTTCATGGAACTGAGGTGCACATTGTAAATTCTTAAAGTGTCGCCATTGTAGCGGATGTCCACATACATGGAGTGGTTGGCGGAGCTGTCGTTCATCTCCACCACACCGCTGCCGATGATACGGTAACGGCTGAAAATAGCCAACCCGTATTGGTATTTGCGGGGATTGCCCAACGGTAGATACAGTTTGTAAGTCTTGTTATTGTCGGGCAGTTTCAATGCCTTGAGTATTTCCTCCGTGGTGTTGTAACCCAATCGTCCGGAGTTGTCATAGAAATACTCCTGCACGCAAAAGATGTCAGGTTCTTCTTTCTTCAAGAAATCCGTGACCTGCTTGTTCAGTTCCTTGCGGTTGTCCTCGTACATGTTGAACATCCGGGCGTTATAACTCATCACTTTGATGCAGTTGGCGCAGGTTTCGGGCTTCTCTTGCGCGCGAAGCTGGAAATGTTTGTCTATGTTATTGACATTCAGCAGTATCATCAAAGTGGGCACCAGCGCCCAGCGGTAGTCGATGAACAGCCAGATGACCACGAATCCCAAATTCACCAGCAGGATGTAGGGAAACAAAAGTCCGCAGTACGCAATAACATTGGAGATGGAGGGCAGGATGATTTTGGCGGAATAAGACAGGAACAGCGCAAAAGCCGACAGTACCGTAAGCACGATAAGAAGGCCTTTGCCCAAACTTTTTAAAACCGCTGCTTTTTTCTTTGCCGCCATGCTATTTTTGGGATTGTCTGAATAAGAAATCTTTTTCTTCGGAGGAAAGGGATTCGTAACCGCCCTTTGAAATCTTGTCCAAGATACGGTCAGTCTCTTTCTTTTCCTCAAGCCGTTTGGCATTATATTCCTCGTCGCTCAGCGGCCGGCCACTTTCTGTGGAGACATAGTATTTGTCTTTTTTCCTGCGCAGGCGGAAGGTTTTCTCCTTTTCGGGCATGATCCAACCGTTGTGGTTGCGCTCGTTGCGCCGCCATAGCAGGATGACCACAATGCCGAAGAGCATACCGCCCAAGTGCGCGAAGTGCGCCACGCCGTCGGAAGTGCTCAATCCAGTTACCAACTCGATTACGCCATAGATGATGACGAACCATTTGGCCTTGATGGGCAGCATGAAATAGAGATAGATGTAGTCGTTGGGAAACAACATACCAAATGCCAATAGCACGCCATACACCGCTCCGGAGGCTCCGATGATATTGAAGCTGTTGAGGTAATCTGCTTTGGCATTGGCGGTTATGGTAACTACCTCATTCAATGTTCCTGGGTTTTGCTGCAACACCTGCAGATTGTTGACCAGCATATCGTGGAATCGTGCGTCTTTGGCGTTTTCAGCCAGATAGCGATAGGTGTCAATGGACGGACTGTCGAGGAATTGGTTGAGCAAGGCCAGCATGGGGTGAATTTGGAGATAGGTGACGAGGTAGTGCACCAGTGCAGCTCCGATGCCGGTGATGAAGTAGTATATGAGGAATCGCTTTGTGCCCCAGTAGTTCTCCACTGCCGCCCCGAACATCCATAAAGCGAACATGTTGAAGAAGATGTGGCTCAGGTTGGCGTGCATGAACATGTAGGTAATGAACTGCCAGAAATGAAAATCGGAGGCGGCGAAGTAGTGCAACCCCAACCATTGATCCAAGTCCACCAATCCCGTTTGTCGGAATATGACCGTGGCCAAGTATAGCAATATGTTGATAATGAGCAAGTTTTTTACGCCCGGAGGCAAAATGTTGAACCCGCCCATTCGGATTTGATTGTCCATAGAAGTGGTTTTTTAAGGGTGCAAAGATACATTTTTTTGCGTACTTTTGCAGCATGTTGAAAACCGTAATCCTACCCAACTGCAAAAGTCTTCTGATCCGCCGTATGGTGTTGCAATATGTCTATACAGGCGAGGTGATGGGCGTGTCGGAACGCGAGTCGTCCGATGTGCAGATGACACACCGCGCATTGGGAATGATACGCAAAAATACGGGCACTGCCGCAACTGTTGTGATTGATGTGGCCGATTGCGGTGCTGCCTACCGCTTCCTGATGGCCCTGTTGTCCGTAACTTCTGGACA
Organism: Bacteroidales bacterium UBA3868; assembly: GCA_002392325.1. Classification (GTDB taxonomy): domain Bacteria; phylum Bacteroidota; class Bacteroidia; order Bacteroidales; family WCHB1-69; genus F23-D06. The sequence continues at coordinate 5,703 of DGGS01000199.1, read as the reverse complement.
CTGGCTTTTGACGGGCATGCCTCGATTGTTGGAGAGGCCTGTGGAAGAATTGGCTGAGGTGCTGTCAAGCATCGGTGCAAATATCTACAGGGGGAGCGATGGTTGGAGAATAGAGGGGAGACCCTTGCGTGCGGAAACACTAACTATCAACTGCGCCCGAAGCAGCCAGTTTGCCTCTGCGCTGTTGCTCATCGCCCCGATAATCGGGCTCAAGACGCTGCACATTGTCCCTGCGGATGCCGGATCGCTCTCGTATGTGCGCATGACGCTGGCGTGCTTGAAAGAAAAGGTGGCGGTTCCAATGGTGCCGATCGTTCCCGACCAGTTGGGAATGCCGGGCGATTGGAGTGCGGCGGTGTTCTGGTACGCCATGGCGCTGCTGCATCCGGAGGACGAATACGAGTTGGTGGGGCTCTCGCTGCCCTCCATCCAGGTCGATTCCGTGGTGACGGAGTGGTTTGCCTCGTTGGGTGTCACGAGCCGGCAGACGGACCGCGGGGTGCGGGTGTGCCGCACGAGTCAGACCTGTGCGCCGGCCCGCAAGTTTGATATGACCAACTGTCCCGATCTGGTGCCCGTGATGACCGCACTGGCCTGCCTGCTGCCTGCCGATTTCACATTTTTTCACACTCAAAACCTGCAGTACAAGGAGTCCAATCGCATAAAAGCACTGCACGAACAGCTTTTGCCGTTTTCGGAAATATTTGATATAAAGGAAGATAGTTTTCGAATTAAAGGCAAACCCAAATCCGACTGGCTGTCCTTGCCCCATTCGTTCTGTACCTATCAAGACCATCGTTTGGCTATGGCATTCCTGTTGTTTGGGAATGATGC
>DGGS01000199.1:0-4737 GCA_002392325.1 Bacteroidales bacterium UBA3868 | reverse complement strand
GACGCACGGCCGTGCGTCTCTACCAACATTCACCTCCTTATCTCCTTCATCTCCTTCACCTCCTGCTCTCCGTTTACCTCTTGCATCCCTTTATCCTTTCCAGCGCCTCTAACACATTGGCTCTGGGCGTGCCGATGTTCATGCGCATGAACCCTTCGCCGTCAGGACCGTAGTCCAGACCGCTGTTCAGACCCACTTTGGCTTCGTGTATAAGTTTGTCCACCAGTTCTTTATGCGGAATGTTCCAAGCGCGGAAGTCGAGCCAGAGCAGGAACGAAGCCTCCGGGCGCATCATTTTGACCTCCGGCATGTTCTCTTGGAGATATTGCTCCGTGAAATCGATGTTGCCCACCAGATAATCCAACAGTTGGCGACGCCAGGGATCTCCGTGTGCGAAAGCGGCTTCGGCAGCCACGTATGCGAATAGCGTTCCTAATGACAGTTCGTTGGCATCCAGAAAACCGAAGAACTGCTTTTTGATGTCGGCATCCGGCACATAGCAGATGGAGGAGGCCAGTCCGGCCATGTTGAAGGTCTTGCTTGGTGCGATGAAGGTGATGGAGTTGTGTAGCGCCTCTTCCGACACGGTGGTGAAAGAAGTGTGCGTATAGCCGGGCAGCGTGAGGTCGGCGTGGATCTCGTCTGCGATAACGAGCACTTTCTGCCGGTAGCAGATTTCGGCAATTTTCCGCAACTCCTCTTTGCTCCACACGGTGCCGCCGGGGTTGTGCGGGTTGGCGAGGATGAACACTTTGCACCCCTTGGCTTTCTCTTCAAAGTCCTCGTAGTCAATGGCGAAGCGTCCGTTGACGGTTTTCAGCGCGCTGCTCACGAACACGCGCCCACTGCGATGCGGCACGTTGATGAACGGCGGATATACGGGTGTGGTGATCAGCACTTTGTCACCGGGGTTAGTGAATGCCTGCAGCACAAAAGCGATGCCTTGCACGATGCCGGGAATAAAATGGATGTGTTTCCAGCGTGTCTCGATGTGATAATGCTCACGCATCCAGTTCAGCACGGCCATCTTGTAAGAGTCGGGGGCGAAGGTATAGCCAAACACCTCATGGTTGCAGCGCTCACGCACCGCATTTACGATGAAATCAGGTGTCTTGAAGTCCATATCAGCCACCCACATGGGCAGCACATCGTCGGTGCCGAAAACCTCGTTCAGCATGTCGTGTTTCACGCAGCTGGTGCCGCGGCGGGGGATTATCTCGTCAAAATTGTAGGTTGTCATATTGTTATGTGCTATTTAGGCGGCAAAGGTAATGAAAAAAAAACTATTTTTGTCGCTGTTTTTGTGTTATGCTAGGTATTGAAACTGATAGTCGGAGAATTTTTGGGTTGGACTTGCTGCGCGCACTGGCCATTTTTTTTGTTGTTCATGGACATGGTTCGTTCCTGTTGTCAGGTACTTGTTTCGCCTTTCTGACAGGAATCAATTTGCCGCATGGCGTGGATATTTTTTTTGTGCTCAGCGGTTTTCTGATTGGAACATCGTTTCTTTCCTATTCCGAAAAGAACGAACGGATAAATTTGAAAAAGGTTGGAACATTTTATGGACGCACTGCCTTGCGTATTCTTCCCAATTATTATGTTGTGCTTCTGATTTACTGTGTTCTGGTACAGAAGGGAGCGGTAATCGGGAACATGAATGCAATTCCGTTATGGCGTTTTGCAACGTTCACTCAAAACATGACAACCCCGTTCTATGATTTCTATTGGGAATCCTGGTCTTTGCCAGTCCAATGGTGGTTTTATATAATGTTCCCAGTGCTGCTGTTTATCTGTGGAAATAGAAAGTGCGTGAGAAAAGCAACCCCGCTGATATGCCTGTTTTTTATAATTACCTCGTGGTTGTATCGTTATTCTGTTTCGTCCCATGTTTTGGATTCTTTTTGGTGGGATGTTTGGTTGCGGAAGACAGTGGCATCTCGGACGGACAACATTTACATCGGTGTGTTGGCTGCATGGGTGAGGGTTTATTTGCCCGAACAGTGGAACAAGCACACCCTTGTTTGCTTGTTGAGTGGCCTTGCATTAATGGTGTTCACGCTTGTTGTCCCCCGTCCAAGTGATTCGTTCTATTCGAATGTCGTGTTTTTGTCCATCCCGCCGGTGGCCATCTCGTTATGGTTGCCGTTTTTGACTACAATAAGGTCATCCAAAACATTCATAGGCAAGGTGATGTCCCATATCAGTGTTCTTTCGTATGCCATGTTCCTGATAAATCTGATGGTTGCACAGCTCATAGCTGTCAATTTCTCCGAATTGTTTCAATCCTGGGGCGCGTGTGGCTACGTGGTGTATTGGGTTATCGTATTGATCGCCTCGTATCTATTATACATGGTGGTGGAGCGTCCATTTGACAAATTGCGTGCACGGGTGTAATCTATTTTTTTCTTATTTTTGCCCCTTTAAAATTTTAAAGGATATGAAAACCAAAATCGCAATCATAGGATACGGCAACATCGGCAAGGCCGTGGAACAGGCCGTTCTGGCCGCTGACGACATGCAGTTGGCCGGCATTTACCATCATAACGACAATCTTGACGCCCTTGATGCGGATGTGGCGGCGCTCTGCACACCTACCCGTGAGGTGCCGGGCTTTGCGGAGAAACTGCTGGCTCGCGGCATCACTACGGTGGACAGTTTCGACATCCACGGGCAGATTTTCGATCTGCGCACGCGTCTGACGCCCGTGGCCAAGGAACACAAAGCGGTCAGTATCATCGCCGCCGGCTGGGATCCAGGCTCCGACTCGGTGGTGCGTGCCCTCTTGCTGGTACTTGCCCCGAAGGGTATCACCTACACCAATTTCGGTCCCGGACGCAGCATGGGCCATACCGTGGCCGCCAAGGCAATCCCCGGCGTGAAGGATGCCCTCTCCATGACCATCCCGCTGGGCACGGGAATCCACCGCCGCATGGTCTATGTGGAGTTGGAGAACGGTGCTGATTTTGCCACCGTGGAGAAACTGCTGCTGCAGGACGACTACTTTGCCCATGACGAGACCCATGTCATCCCGGTACCATCCATTGATGCGCTCAACAATGTGGCGCACGGTGTGCACTTGACACGCTCCGGTGTGAGTGGCGACACCCACAACCAGCGCTTTGAGTTCAACATGGAGATCAACAATCCCGCACTCACGGGCCAGGTGCTCGTGTCGTGCGCCCGCGCGGCCATGCGTATGCGCGAGGAACAGCGTTTCGGCGCCTTCACTATGATCGAGATTCCGCCCATCTACCTGCTGCCCGGCAGTGAGGAGACGCTGATCCGCAGTCTCGTGTAAGAATCATCGGCACATAATAAAAGTAAGCATAAAAAAAGCCCTCGGATTTCCGGGGGCTTTTGCGTTTCAAACAGACGCCGCTTATTTCTTCTTGAACAAAGAAATAACGAACAGCAGCACTGCGGCACCGATAACGGCAACGATCAGCTCCCAAAGGAGACCTGCTTTCTGAATGTGGGCAAGACTCATCAGCCAGCCGCCGATGAAACCACCGATGATGCCGATGATGATGTTGCCGATAAGGCCGAAACCACCGCCTTTAACCAGCAGACCAGCTAACCAACCGGCCACTGCGCCGAAGACGAGGAAGAGAATAATGCTTAAAGCGTCCATAATTTTAATTGTTTAATGAAACATTAATAAAAGATGTGGCAAATATAAAAATTATTCATTCGCATTGTCGGGAAAAATCATTTTTTTTGTAAAAAAAAGACGGGACCCAAGCCCCGTCTTTTCCGTTATGAATAGTGCGAATGTTATTCGAATGAGAGAATAGCCTCTTTGATCTTGGCGATGGCGTCGCGGAGTTCTTCCTCGGTGATAACCAATGGAGGAGCGAAGCGGATGATGTGCTGGTGGGTCGGTTTGGCGAGCACGCCCAGCTCTTTCATCTTCACGCACACATCCCATGCCTCTTTGCCGTTGGTGGGTTGGATGATGATGGCGTTGAGGAGGCCCTTGCCGCGCACTTGTTTGATGAGCGGGCTGTTCACCTTGTTCATCTCGTCGCGGAAGATCTTGCCGAGGTATTCGGCGCGCTCGGCGAGTTTTTCCTCTTTCACCACTTCGAGGGCAGCGATACCCACGCGGCAGGCAATCGGGTTGCCGCCGAAGGTGGAACCGTGCTCACCCGGCTTGATGTTGAGCATGATGTCATCGTCGGCCAACACGGCAGACACAGGCATCGTGCCGCCAGAAAGGGCTTTGCCCAAAATCAGGATGTCGGGACGAACGCCTTCGTGGTCGCAGGCCAGCATCTTACCCGTACGGGCGATACCGGTTTGCACCTCGTCAGCCATGAACAGCACATTGTGCTGCTTGCAGAGGTCGTAGCATTTCTTCAGATAACCATCGTCCGGAACATAAACACCGGCCTCACCTTGGATGGGCTCCACGAGGAAACCGCAAACCATAGGATCTTCGAGGGCTTTTGCCAAAGCGTCAACGTCGTTGTACGGGATCTTGATGAAACCCGGGGTGAACGGACCGAATCCGGCGTAAGCGTCAGGGTCGATGGAGAGGGAGATGATGGTGATGGTTCGTCCGTGGAAGTTGCCTTCGCAGACGATGATCTTGGCCTGGTTTTCAGGAAGACCTTTCTTGTCATAACCCCAGCGGCGGGCGAGTTTCAGAGCGGTCTCGTCGGCCTCTGCACCGGAGTTCATCGGGAGAACCTTGTCGTAACCGAAAGTTTCGGTGACATATTTCTCATAAGGTCC
>DGGS01000080.1 GCA_002392325.1 Bacteroidales bacterium UBA3868 | reverse complement strand
GGACAGCGGCAGAAGAGTTTCTCTTTGGTGGCCAGTTGCTGGTGTACCTCCAGACCGGACTTGAAGCCGATGCGGTCATAATCGGCCTGCGTGGCATCCTTGCGGTCCACATAACCGATGGCCTTGCGGCTTTTCTCGTAATTTTCCTGAGGATTGATGGTTTGCATATTCGTTATTTTATCGTTTGCTCTTAAGTTGATTTTTTTGAAGCGGCAAATATAAAAAAAAATAATGTTCAGGTGTGGTGAATTATTTTCATTTCTTTTCATGTTTTTATGTACATTTGCCTCAGTTTTTGAATTGAAAAGTCAATGTCCAAGGATGTTATGAAAATAAGGAACTTCATAGTTTGTATTCTTACGGTTTTGGCCGTTCCGTTATCGGGACAAGTGGTTTCACAACCGATTGCGGAGGATTGGGAGTCCGGCGATTTTTCCTCCCTTTCATGGGAGCGTCCCGGTTCGCAGTTTCGTTGGGAAATCACCAGCGAAGGAGCGCATGGCGGCCGATATTGTGCCCGGAGCGGCAACTATTACACGCTGAATACAGAGTCGGTGATGCAGTTAGGGGTTTATTTGACAGAGAGTGGAAATCTTTCGTATTTCCGCAAGGTTTTTTCGGCTGAAGGTAGCGGCGGGTTCCTCTTTTGGTTGGATGGCGAGCTGCGCGACTCACTGGCAGGATATGTGGAGTGGAGCGAGTTCCAATGCCCCATCAGTTCGGGCTATCATGTGCTGAAGTTCTGCTATACAAAGAACCAGACGAAAAGCAGAGGGTCGGATTGCGTGTGGATAGACGATATACAGCTGCCCGAAGGTATCATAGCCCAATTCAATGCGGATTCATGCGAGACACCGGGATTCCCATTGGCTTCGGTCAGCGGAAACGAGGTGACGCTATCGTGGGGCAGCGCCTACCATGCAGAAGAAGTCCTGCTTTATGACGATGTGGAGGGACATCCATACGGGACTGTCAATTCACCCGGCACACTGGGATGGCACTATATCGATGGCGACAGAGCACCTACGGCTCCCTTCAGCGTTTTGAGCTTCCCCAATGTGGGCTCGCCTATGGCTTATGTTGTGTTGGACGACTATCTCCTCGCTGGGAATCAGTACAACACCATGGCACATTCGGGGCACCGGTTTTTCGGGAGTCCTTACCATCCGAATGTTACCAACGATGATTGGATTATAAGCCCTGAACTGGATTTCACCGAACCGTTCACCTTCTCTTTTTTCGCCCGTAGCTTCGCCGACCGGTTTCCGGACGAGAAATTTGTGGCGGCTTATTCGATGACGGATACGAATGCCAGCAGTTTCATTCCCTTGCATAGTGGCCCTGTGACGACAATTGCCGAGTGGAACGAATATTCTTTTATGGTGCCTGCAGCGGCCAAATATGTAGCAGTGCACTGCGTTTCGAACGACCAGTATGTGTTTTGTCTCGATGACCTCACCATACGAGGCTATAGGACGAGCGGGCATCCTTGTAATGTATATCGCGACGGGGTACTGATCGCCTCAGGGGTGACCGATTCGGTATATGTTGACAGTCTTGTAACCCCAGGAGAGCATTGTTATTCAATAACATACATCTGTGGAGGATTGGAGTCGGCATATTCCGACACAGTATGTGTCCATATCAATGCCGCCCTGGCACCCGTGACCACCTCAGAGGAATGGGACTCCGCTCTTTATGAGTTGCTGTCAGAATGCAAAGATGCCAGCAACAGCCACATGGCCAATACGCTGGAGGAGATGCTGAGGTGGAATAAGTATCCGACTTACGATGTTTATACCCAACTTTTGCAATATTTCCAGGATTCCTTCCCAAATCTATGCGAGATAGACACTATTTTGGACGACACGCCCCATCCGGATTTGCACCACTCCATTTTCGCCATTCACATCAGCAATACGCTGGGACAGACCACAACAAAGCCGGCTTTTCTCTATTCGTCAACGATGCACGGGTGGGAAACGGTGTGCTACTACATGATGCTGCGTCTGGCTGACTATATTTTGAACAATGCGGCAACCGACTCTGCCGTTCAGCGGCTGTTGGACAGTGTTGACCTGTACATCTGCCCGCTTGAGAACCCCGATGGCACCTATTATCTGACCAACGATCTGATCTTGAAAGATGGTATCCATTCCATCTATCACAATTATAACGATGTGCAGTTGAACCGCAATTATCCCTACCTGCCTGGATTGGAGGGTTCGGCTAATATACAACCCGAGACGCAGGCCATCATCGATTGGGTTACGCCGATACATTTCGTGATGTCGGTGAACTTTCATTGTGGTGCCGAAATAGTGAACTACCCGTGGGATGCTTGGACGACCGCACAGCGCTCCCATGCCGATGCCGACTGGTTCCGCTACACGGGCCAGAACTATGCTTCGCTGTGTCAAGCGCAAGATACCGCCTATCTCTATGGCGATTACCGCGGGCGTTCGGTTATCGAAGGCGCCGACTGGAGCCCGCTTGCTGGCGGCCGGCAGGATTATATGACTTACTACCAGCGTTGCCGTGAGGTGACTATAGAGATGAGCCACATACCCGTGATTACGGACACCTTGTTGTTGCCCACCTATTGGGACAAGAACAAGGATGCACTGCTGAGCTACGCGGTGGAGAGCAGCTATGGATTTTGGGGCACCATTACCGATGCGGTAACCCACGAACCCGTCGAGGCCATGGTAAAAGTGCTGAATCACGACCGTTTCCACTCCGAGGTTTATTCGCATTTGCCTCTGGGTGTTTATCATCGCCCGATTATGGCAGGCACATACACGGTGGAAGTTTCTGCTCCCTGTTTTCAAACGGCCACTTTCACGGTTACCACTCGTCTGGGTGTCGGAGTCCGGCACGATGTGGAACTCCAGCCGCAGGTTGTTGAACCGGTTGCCTTCGACCAATACATTTTGCCCGGTATGCAGACGACCGTGGTTGCCCTGGCGCAAAATGAAGTGTATTGGTACGATTCCGACACCGCTACACAGGCCATTGCCGTGGGTGATTATTACACCACGCCAGTGCTTTTTGACACAACAACTTATTATCTGGAAGAGCATTATCAGGACGACACACTCTTGTGCGTGAGCCCGCGCGTGGCCGTTACCGTATATGTTCTAGATAACACCGCTGTTTCAGAGTACGAAGAAGATTCGGAACTTAAAGTTTCCCCGAATCCAACAGGTGATTATTTGAGAGTGGAAACGGGTGACGCGGCTATATGCGCAGTGTCGGTTTATGATGCCTGTGGAAAACTGGTGCTGACGAAGCGAGTTTCCGCTCCGGCGGTTTTGGATGTCACGGCATTGAAGCCCGGGAACTATTTCCTGCGTGTGGAGTATGCGGACGGGCAATGGCGTGGGGCTAAGTTTGTGAAAACTGGAGGCAAGTGATGCGAAAGGGGAAGTTTAACTGCCATTTTTTTTGTATTTTTGCCGCCTTATGAAACATATCCGAAATTTCTGCATTATCGCCCATATTGACCACGGCAAGAGCACGCTGGCCGACCGGCTTCTCCAATATACGAAAACCGTCAATGATCGCGAGTTCCAGAATCAGGTGCTCGACGACATGGACCTGGAACGTGAGCGCGGCATCACCATTAAGAGCCACGCCATCCAGATGGAGTATAACTATAAAGGTGAGAAATATATTCTGAACCTTATTGACACTCCGGGTCACGTGGACTTTTCCTACGAAGTTTCCCGCTCCATCGCCGCTTGCGAGGGCGCGTTGCTGCTCGTGGATGCTACCCAAGGCGTGCAGGCCCAAACCATCTCGAATCTTTACCAAGCCATCGACAACGACTTGGAAATCA
>DGGS01000229.1 GCA_002392325.1 Bacteroidales bacterium UBA3868 | reverse complement strand
GGTTAAAGGTAAAAGGTTAAAGGTACTCTTGAGCAGCCACATAGGGGCAAAGTGCTGGCAGATTATGAGGTTGCAAAGATACAAAAATTACCGTTGGGATGCATAATGTGTAGTGACATACACCATCCGCTTCTTCCCGTTGATGTCTTCCAACGACTGAAAATCAGCGTAACCATGTGATAAAAACATTGCTTCCAATTCCTTGTGATAGCCCTCAAAGGTTTCGGCGTAAATCTTTCCGTGCGGGATCAAACAGTGTTCCCCGATTTGCGCCAACGCTTCGTAAAACAGCAAAGGGTTCTCGTCGGGCACGAACAGTGCGCTGTGCGGTTCGTGTGCCACCACATTGCGATGCATGGTGCTCCGCAGCGCGGCAGGGATGTACGGCGGATTGCTCACCAGAATGTCAAAGCGCGTGTCGCCGAACGGTAAGTTCGTCGCATCTAACATGTCGTGCCGGGCAAATCTGATGGTCGCATGGTTAGCTTCCGCATTCGCGCGGGCGACGGCAAGGGCAGGTTCCGAGAGGTCAGTAGCGTACACCTCCGCTTGCGGCAAATGCTTGGCCAGTGCGATGGCAATGCACCCGCTGCCAGTGCCCAAGTCCCAAATCCGTAAGGCAGGGGAGTGCTGATACTGCCGCACGATGAGGTCCACCAACTCCTCCGTCTCAGGACGCGGAATCAGCACATCGGGGGTGACCTTCAGCGTGAGTCCGTAGAACTCCGCCTCGCCCAGCACTTGTTGCAATGGGGTTCCCTGTTGCAATAGCGGGAGGTCTTGCGCCAGTTGCTGTTCCACTTGCGCAGGCAGCGCTTCGTTGGCGCGCAATACCATCTCGTGCGCCGGCAGGGCCAAGCGCGCTTGCAGGTACGCCTTTGCAATTGCAGCCGCCTCATGTGCGTCATAAAGCGGCTGCAAAAGTTGAGTGATTCTATGAAGGTGTTCCCGTGTGGTCATCGCTTATCTGGCTGTGGCGGGGAAATCGCGCCATGCCCACTTATCTACCACAAACCCCTTGTTGAACAGGATGATACCCGGATTGGAACGCACAGCATCGCGCACCATGAAAGGACCCTTCACGGGGTCAATAGGATTGTGATAAACTGGGAAATCAAGCTTGTTGAGGGCCACAAATTTGTCAATATCCTCTTCGGATGAATTGGTGACTGCCACAAAGTCGATGTCTTTCTCGGCGCAGTCGGCGGCCAGTTGTTTGGCCTTCTCTACACCCTTGAGGTTGGTTTCCGACAGGTCGTGCATGTACAACACATACAGGTCGCGGTCGTTCTGCTTGCTGATCAACTCAAAAGCGTGGTCGGCGCCGTTTTCGTCCAGCATGTTGAAACCGTCAATCTTGGCGCGCACAATGTCCTTGATGATGCTGTCTTTGCGGTCCACATAGTCGAAATTCTCGTAGAAATCGTCCTCTTTGGCCATCAGTTCGTCTTGCGTCAGCGTCACTTCCTGGCCGTCGGCTTTGTTTTTGTAGATGAACAACACATCCTTTTGAGCGGGTTGCTCAATGAAGGAGGTCACATCGTTGCCTTTCTTCCAATCGGTGAAATCAATGGCGGGCAAGTGGCGGATGCAGTGCAGTTGGAAAATGACCGCGATAAGGGCGAACAGGAAAATCAGGAACCATTGGATCCAGGAACCCAAACGGCTTTCGGGTATTCTCTTGCGGAAAATGAACACGATGATAGTCGGGATGATAATCACGACATTCTTGAGGAATGTCTGCAAATTCGACATCTTGACGGCTTGTCCGAAACAACCGCAGTCCTTCACCACACCGAAATCGTGGATGCCATGCACCTCCAGATACTCAGCCACGGCGAGCCACAAGGTCAGGAAGAAGAAGAAGACCATGAAGAGCAGATATCCCCATGCGGCCAACAGGGGTTTTATGCGGAACAGCATCATGCAGCCCAGAATAAACTCGCAGGAGATGGCGCAAATGGCGGCAAACTGGGCCAATGGATGCAGGAATCCCATGCCAAACGATACAAAGTAGTCGTTCATGGTGATGCCGAAGTTCACCGGGTCCACCGCTTTAGTGAAACTGGAAAACAAAAACAAACATCCCAGCAGTATGCGGATAATTTTCAACCAAATGGATTCTCTATTTTTCATGTATTATTGATATTTTAAAAAAAACCTTTTCACCTTTCACCCTTTCACCTTGTACCTTTCACCTTGTACCCTTCACCTCATGTACCCCATGCACCTCTATTCCTTTTCTATCACCAACCGTATCAACGCAAACATCGAATAATTGATGATGTCGTAGTAATTGGCATCCAAACCTTCCGAAATAATCGTGTTACCGTTGTGGTCCTCGATGGACTTGATGCGGAAGAGTTTCATCAGGATGATGTCATCCAGCGAACTGATGCGCATCTGGCGCCAGGCCTCGTCGTAGTCGTGGTTCTTGTTCATCATCAGGTCTTTGGCGGCTGTGATGTACTTTTTGTACAATTCCACGACTTTTTCCGGTTTCATCTCAATTTGTTCGGCGGTCTCGGCCACGCCCAGTTCCAGTTGGATCAAGGCCATGACGGAGTAGTTGACGATACCGATGAATTCCGGGATGATGCCTTCGGCAACCTTGGCCTCACCCTTTTCCTGGATGCTGCGGATGCGGTTGGCCTTGATGTAAATCTGGTCCGTCAGCGACGGTGTGCGCAGAATGCGCCACGCCGTGCCGTAGTCAATGGCTTTCTTGGAAAAGATATCCAGACATTGCCGGATGATTTCATCGTATTGTTCGGAAGTGTTTGCCATTATTGCTTGATGAATTTGGAAGTTTTGGTCTGTTGGTTCTCCAATTGGGTTTTGATGAAGTAAACACCGCTGTTCAAGCGTGCAACATTAAGGTTGGCTTGTGTATCGGCGTTCACAGTTATAGTCTCAACCAATCGGCCGCTGAGGTCATATATGGAAATCATGCGGATGGCTTCGTTGCTGCTGACCGTCAATTGGCCAGATGTCGGGTTCGGGTAAACAGTGATGTTAGCGGAGGGGATGGAGTAATCGCTGATGCCCACAAAATCATTGGTGTCTTGCGGAGCCATTGTTCCGTATCCAGGGAAAACTACATTGTCAATCCAAGCGCAATCGCTGCCCGCATTTGATGAATAGTCTTTCGTGTATTTGAATGTGTAGGTATGACTGCCGACAGCAACGGGGAAGGAAACCTGTGACCATTGCACAGTGCCAGATTGTTCATCCATAACAGCACCATCGATGGCAAATGTGAATTTGTCCCAATTTTGCTCAGAGGAGACTTTTCTAAAGAAGGAGATATTTCCTGCTTGGGAAGCGTTAACTGTGATGCTCAAGGTGGATGAGACATTGTTGCCAAGTCCAGAAGCGGAGCGTGCACAGTTGTTTCCTGAATAGGGAGATGTGGTGGTGATTTCCCACGGTTTGTTACTGTTGTTGTTCCATGGGAACTCGGTGAAATTGCCGGTTTCGAAGGTTTCCATGGCAGTTCCGATTGTCAAGAAGATGGTGTCTTTGAAGTGCTTGTTGCCGTAGATGATATGATAGACTAACGGGATAATGGTGTTGATAGGCACATCATTGCCGATTTGGACGGTGAACACATTGTTGGTGGTCTGTTCTGGTTGCAATGTGTATATGGAATAGGAAGAGGTGGTTACCACAGCACCAGTGTAATTGGAGGTGAGGTCAACCAGCCCTTGGGGCAAAGTAGCATGTCCGACATTTTTGTTGACGCAAGTAACGGTCACCAAATCGCCAGGGACGATTACGGAAGCATCACTTGTGGTTTGGATGGTGTGGTTGTCAAGTACCAATTTTGGAGCGTTGATGGTAAGTGTTGTATTTTTGTTAGAAGAAGAGGTCCCCCAATATACGGTAACGGTGAAGTTGGCTATCGTGCCGTCTTCTGCGTCAGCGGGCAATATGGTTTGGAAAGCAGTGTTTACTGTTTTGGTGGAACTGCTGGCAATGTCGCCCAGAAAGACAGAGTCCACGAGTATTTGCACTCCAGAAGTAGAGGTGGTCAGTTTGGCGTATGCGGCAGCGGCATTAACATTGCCCAAGTTTTGTACCGTGAGGTCCCAACTTACAGTGGATCCGTTGTTGGGCACACTGATAGGAGATAATTCCAGAGCCGAGGTGGTAATGTATGCACCTTGGGGAACGATGACATTTACGGTCTTGAAAAATTGGATTTTGTTTTGGGCCTCAACAGCAAGCTCATATTCTCCAGGTTCCAGAGACGCGTTGAGTGTGAGGTTTACACTACCATTCCCGTCTGCAAAAGCAGCAGCCACCAGATTGTTGTTGTGGGTAAGAGCTACGTAAGCGTATGGAGAAGCGTCCACATGATAGGTGGTTGCTCCCACAACAATAACATCGTTGGCGTTCACATTTTGTTGAGTGGGGATTCCCAGATACGGACGAAGGGAAGGATCACCGAACAGATGATAAATCTCCCAATAATATTTTTTGTCGGTGGCATCGGAATTGGAAGCCTCAACCGAAAGGTTGCCGCCTTGCATAAAGGCACTTATGGATGATGTCCAAACACTCGCATTCTCGCCATGAGTGTGGAAAACGCGGTCGTAGGAACCTAATTTGGAAGCATCATACGTGGGGTTGGCGGTGCAGTTGGCACGCGCACCTACAGCCCAATAATAGTCTTGCGGCCAATAGGTCACTTCAGAACCTCCGATGTAGGCTACAGCACCCTTGTTGGCGGTGCGTAGCAGAACTTCCGCAAAACAGTCGCTGGAAGAGTTGAACTTTCCAGTAAGACAGCAGTTTCCGATCATGATACCGTACTTGCCTTGGTTTTGCATAGCGCTTACGTGACTGTTGTTGAAAGAAGGATCTGACCAGCCGTCTTCGCCTCCGTGAGCCGTGTAGTTGGCCCAGCCAACTCCGGCGCCAATCTCACTGCGGATGGTGGCCGCTTGTGAAGAACAATTGTAGTTGTGCTTGTACACTGTAGTGTAGTTGTGTGTTGTGCTATTGGTGTTAATGTAATTGTTGTAAATGTAATTGATTTGTCCGTCAGCATGAGTCGGTGCCCAGTTGGCATCTGAGCCGGCAATCAATACGGCTTTGCCCAGATAAGACGGGTCATCCATGGTGTATTGTTCATACATCAAGGTTTTTTCAATTTGAGGAACGAGTTGTGACACATTTTGGGCAGAGAAACGGCCGTAATAGCAGTCTGGCAGATTGTCACCGGTTGTCCATGTGGCATAATAAAGGTCTGACACATGGGAGTTGCTCGTGTTGCAACTGAATGGCGGAAGTTGTGCAACATCACCGATGAGCAACAAAAATGTCGGAGCGGGATTCTCGGGCGTGGCGTTGTTATATTGCGCCATGATGTAGTTCTTGATGGAAGTAGTAGTGGTACCTACCGCGGGATCACTGGTGTAGGCCACTTCCACGATGTAACCGATTCGTTTTTTCCATTGGATGAATTGATTGAGTTGCTCGTTGTTTGCGAACATGCTGTTTGCGATAATCAAATATTTGATAGGGGCGTTTGTGAATTCATTACGGGTTCCCATAGGGTTGATAACGGATGAGGCTCCCACCTGAAAGGCAGGACTGCCATATTTGTTTTTCAACTCATAAGTGCCAGGTATGTTGGCGTTCACATAGGTCACTTCCACATCAACTGAATGGCAGATGCGGATACGATTTGTAACAGGGTTGTATTGTATAGGTGAAAAATAGATGTTGGCCATAGTGATGTCACGCATGGTGCCTATTTTCTCCACTCTAACCAAAGACTCTGTGTAGAAATCGTTGGTGCCATACACTTCGTTGTTCCGATTGAAGGGCTTGTCACCCGTGTATGATTTCGGATAGTTGGTCTGAACGGGATATATGGGATGCAAAATGCCTAACGCTGCTGCATCGTATTCTTCATATTGCGCATTGGTTACGGTTGCTATGACGGAGTCGCACAACGGGATTTCCAAAAGGTTGGAGAGAACAGGAAGTTGGGGGCATCCCACGATGTTGCTGGGGTTGAAGTCCGGCATAGATATTACGGAAAACATCCCTTGCGGAGTTTTGATGACATCTACATTCGGAATGTCTGACTTGAAATTAAGGGAGACACTGTTGTAAGTGCTGCTGTTAATCGTGTAATTCTGCGCTTCTGCCAAGGTGGTGATAACCAATAGCAAGAAAAGGGAAAAGAATAATTTTTTCATTGTATGTAAGTTAATTTTTAATGATTCAAAAATAAGGCGGCAAAGATATAAAATAATACGAAAAATTTGCATTTTTATTTTACCTTTTTTGTACTTTTGCGCTTGCTAAAAAAACTAATACTAATGGAACAGGAAATTGAAAAATGCGTCGAACTGTTGCGCGCCGGAAAAGTGATTCTTTACCCTACGGATACGGTTTGGGGAATCGGTTGCGATGCCACCAATGAGGATGCCATCATGAAAATTTATCACATCAAACAGCGTGATGAGAAGAAGAGTATGATTATTCTTTTGGATTCCGCTGAGCGTCTTCCAATGTATGTGCGGGAAATACCGCTGATTGCCTGGGACCTCATTCCCCATGTGTCTCGCCCCACTACCATCATCTATCCCACCGCGCAGAACCTTCCCGCCAAACTCGTTCACAACGATGGCACCATCGCCATCCGCATCGTCCAACAGGAGTTCTGCAAACGCCTGATCCGGGCGCTCGGCAAACCCATCATCTCCACTTCCGCGAATATCGCCTCACAACCCACTCCTCAAACCTTCTCCGATATTTCTCCAGAAGTCCTCCGAGCTATGGATTATGTTGTGCCACAACAGTTTGCCACCTCCTACGACTACAAGCCCTCTCGTTTGATCAAGTTTTTGGATGACTATAATTTTACCGTTTTAAGAGATTAATAATGAAAGATATAGCTGTTTTTGCCGGTTCTTTCTCGCCGTTCACCAAAGGCCATGAGGATATCGTCCGGAAAATATTGCCCATTTTTGAGAAAATTTACATTGCAATCGGACATAATTACAACAAAAAGGATGTTTTCTCCGTTGAACAACGTATGAAATGGATTGAACAGTTGTATTCAATGGAACCCAAAGTGGAGGTCGTCGCTTATGAGGGGCTTACGGTTGACCTTTGCGCGAAACTGGGCGCGGGTTATCTGGTCAGGGGCGTGCGCGGTGCCGCCGATTGCCAGCAAGAGCAGGAAATGTACCTGGTCAACAAACAGCTTGCCCCCAATGTGGAGACCCTTCTGGTGCCCGCATCCCCACAATGGATGTGCGTTTCCTCCACCATGGTGCGCGAATTGTGGCAACTGAAAGCCGACTACACCCCTTTTGTTTCCTACAAACTTCCTGAAATCTGATGATGCGCTTCCGGTTTGTTGTTTCCTGTGTGTTGTGCGCGCTGGCATCGCTGTTGCCGGTTACTCTCCTGCGTGCCCAGAACCCGGTGACCATTACCGGAGACGCCCCTTTCGCCAAAAATGAGGAGATTCGCCTTCTGGTGTATGACGATTTGCTCAACAATATCCCCCATGAGGTGGCCTCCAGCAAAATAGACAAGAACGGCCGCTTCAAGCTCACTTATCCAACCAATACCATCCGCCAGGTGCAACTGGTCATCCGCACCACCAAGGCCGATTTCTTCGTCGCCCCCTTTCATGAATACAATTTTCATATTACAGTTGATACTGCCCTGTTCGGCATGATTAACCCTGAAAAATATGGCGGATTTCTCCAAATCACAACCGATGTCGTTGATACAGCCGACCTGAATGTCAAAATAAACCGTTTTACCCGCTATTTTGACAATGCGATGAATTATTACGGTTTCAAAATCACCTATGACCGTAACCAGGGCGCGTGCGATACGCTGATGCGGTTGCTGGATGACAAATTCCACATCCAGTACAATCCTGACAACTTCTACTCTTCGTATGTGTACTATACCTGCGGATTGGTGGACAAATTGTGCAAACCCAAAGAGGTCCGGTATCTGCATGACCGATACTTCAATAACAATGATGTGCTGTATGACAATCCGGCCTATATGATTTTGTTTAACAATTTCTATTCCAATTATTTGTATAATTCGAAATATATTTCCAAGGATTTATTGACTCAGACGGTCAACGAAGACCCCGATTATTTGGCATTGTTCAATGAGGCGGGGCGCGATCCAATGTTGGTGAACGACCGCTTCCGTGAGCTGGTTATCATACGCAGTCTCATCGATTTTTACAGTAATGAGGAATTTGACAGAGCCAATATTCTAACGCTGCTGAAATATATCCAAGACGCATCCCGTTTTCCCGAGCATGTCACATACGCGCGCAATGCGATACGCATGCTTTCGCCCGAGGCCGGTGAGAACACACGGATTTCTCTGCGTAATGAAAAAGGCAAGAAGACGGATTTTTCACAGTATGATGGCAAGGAAATCTACATCCAAGTGTTTCAAAGTGACTGTATGGACTGCATAAGGGAAATGCTGATACTGAGAGAGTTGAATAAAAAATATGGTGACAGAATACAGATAGTGAGTTTGAATGTGGATATGCGGAAATCGGATTATGAACAGTTCTGTAAAACCTATAAGGATCGTTTTGATTGGCCGATATTGTATTTCAACGACAATTACAATTGGTTGATGATGAATTCCATAGAAACACTTCCGGACTATTTGATCGTAAACAGCGACGGTTTGGTGCTTCTCAGGGACGCGCCTGCTCCCGACAAAGGATTGTCCGATTACCTGCTCAGACGATTCCCACCTGAAGAGAATGATGATGGGAACCCGCTGTTTCAGAACAGAAGATAGGGACATTTTTGCCCGTTGATATCCATTTGATTTTTTTATTATTTTTGCCGATTCAAATCTAAACCCACAAAAGAATTTTTTGTCTTCTTGAAGCAGTTCCCGAGTGGTATTAAAAAGTTTTTGCAAACAATTTAGTATAGATGACAATGAAGAAAATCGTTTTATTGATGACTGTTGTCCTGATGTGCGTCTCCTTGTCTGCCCAAGAGGTAGAAAAAGACAAACATCTGGCCGAACTGCCGTCCGTCGATATCCAGACCCTTGACGGCAAAGTGTTCAATACCGCTGACATCCAAAATGACGGAAAACCCGTGATTATCAGCTTGTGGGCCACTTGGTGCAAACCTTGCATCGCCGAATTGCTGGCTATTGCTGATGAGTATGAGGATTGGGTGGAGGAGACTGGCGTGAAGCTGTATGCTATCTCTATTGATGATGCCAAGACTTCCGCTCGTGTGGCGCCGTTTGTCAATGGAAAAGGATGGGATTACACCGTGCTTTTGGATGTGAATTCCGACTTCAAACGCGCCATGAATGTCAACGATGTGCCATATATGTGCATTTTGAACGGTAAGGGCGAAATCGTTTGGCAGCACACTTCATACGCCCCCGGTAGCGAAGAGGAGGTCTATGAGGTGGTGAAACGTTTGGTGAAAGAATAACGAAATTTGTATCGTATGAAAAAAATTCTACTCTTGCCAGCACTTTGTCTGCTGGCGCTTTCAACCTTTGCCCAGCATCAACTGGGCAATAGTCGTATCAGTGGTGATTTCGGTTTCAACGGCATGTACTATATCCCTGATTCGCTTATCGGGGCCGAGAAGGTGGATTCCAAGGTGCGAGGCAACGCCTTCCTCAATCTGTTGTACTCCAATGGTGGCTTTTCCGCTGGCGCGCGCTATGAGTTTTACATGTTCCCATTGATTGATTTTGAGAAAATCAACTACAAAGGACAAGGTATCCGCTATTTCTTTGCCGATTATAAGAACAAGTTCGTTCATGTAACGGCTGGTAACTACTATGAGCAATTCGGCAACGGTCTGGTGCTTCGCGCATATGAGGACCGCCAGCTGGGCATCGACAACAGTCTGTTGGGTGCCCGCGTGAAGGTGAACCCATACAAGGGAGTGACCATTAAAGGCGTTTGGGGCGTAGAACGGCTTAATTTTGATAGCTATCTCGGAAGAAAGGACTTTGTGCGCGGTTTGGATGCCGAAGTCTCTTTTAATGAGATGTTTGATAAAGTGCAGGAGGCCGGTTTCGTGGCCAGTGTGGGCGCTTCTTTTGTCAGTAAGTTTGAAAAAGCCGATACGGAAATTGAAACCACCCTCTATCCCGGTTCCGACAGCTCTGCCACGGGTGTTATCCCAGTTGACAAGATTCCTCAAAATGTGGCCACATGGGCCACTCGCATGAGCTTTGGGTACAAGGGTTTCCGCCTGGATGGCGAATTTGCCCAGAAGATGCAGGATCCCAATATCACCAATGATTTTATCTATAAAAAAGGAGATGCCCTCTTCCTGTCGGCCACCTATTCCATGAAAGGTCTTGGCGTGGCGGCCTCCTTCATCCGTGCCGACAATATGGATTTCCGCACCCAACGTATGCAGAAAACCAATTCATTGCTCTATATCAACAACATACCGGCTATCAACCGCCAGTATTCCTATCAGCTTCTGGCCGACTACAGTTTTGCCTCCCAACCCAACAGCCAGATTGGCGTTCAGTTGCAGGTGAACTATCAGATTCCGAAGAAAACGAAACTCGGTGGCAAGTACGGCACCGACTTAACCTTCAATTTTTCCCGTTTCCACAATACAGACCAACAACCCGTGCCCATGGCTGAGTTGTACGGCACGATGACGGGCACCGAAGGTTACACATCCAATTTCTTCAAATTTGGGCCCGATTTGCTCTATCAGGATATCGGATTTGAGATCAGTCACCGTTTCACCAAACAATGGAAATGGATTCTGGCCTATAACTATATCTCCTACAATCTGGAGAAACTGCAGGGTCATGAAGGTATGATGCGTGGCCATTTGGTGGCTTCTGATTTGCAGTGGAAAGTTACTTCCAAGCATTCTCTCCGTTTGGAATTGCAGCATCTGTACACCCGGGATGACGATGGCAGTGCTATATACGGCATGTTGGAATACGCCATTAGTCCCAGATGGTTTATATCCGTGGGCGATGAATTCAATTACGGCAACCCCAATCCTCAGCACCGCCTGCACTACTTCAATATAGCGGGTGCTTTTGTGTGGAATACCACACGCATTGCGCTCAACTTCGGCAAAACGAAGGAGGGCATACTCTGCATTGGCGGTGTTTGCCGTGCTGTTCCGGCTTCCTATGGGGTGGGTTTGTCCATCACGACATCATTTTAATGCTTAATTTTTCTAAAAATGTTGAAAATGAAAAAGATAGTTGTTTTGACAATTGTAATAGGAACATTCCTTCTGGTTGGATGCGACCGGATAGAGGGACCTTACCTTATAACGGATCAGGATGAGACCTCTTATGTGGAATTCCCTGCCCTGGATGTCAGTACGGTTTACCGGAAAGTGCTGATTGAGGAATTTACCGGACATCGTTGTCAGAACTGCCCCACAGGACACCAGAAATTGGAAGAACTGCATGAGCGTTTTGGAGACACGCTGGTCCCGGTGGGCATCCATTATGGCTCGTTGGCAGCCCCGAACGCGGTTGAGGGCTATCCGTATGACTTCCGTACAGAAATTGGTACCGCCATAGGTCAGGATTTCGCCATTGATGGTATTCCTACCGCTATCATCAACCGTGGGTATGCGGCTGGTGGTTATTCACCGGTACGCTGGCAGTCCAAGATCGAAGCGGTGGACCGCAGCACCCCATTAGCTGCCATTCAGCTCATTAACGAGTACGATGCCGCCAGTTCCATACTGACCGCCAATGCTAAGGTGACGATGCTGGTAGATTGTCCTAACCCGCTCCGCCTGGCACTCTATTTGGTGGAAGATGGGATTGTGAAACCGCAGTTGAATGGAACAGAGTATATAGCTGATTATGTGCACAACCATGTGCTCCGTGCCGGTTTCAACGGTATCTATGGCAAACTGCTGAATGGCGATGGCATTCTGAAGGTTGGTACAGGTTACACCTATGCTAAGAAGTTAAACTTTAAAGATAGCGACTGGAACCCTGCCAATTGTTCTGTCGTGGCCGTTCTCTACGATCGCACCGCCGGTGAAGTGTTGCAAGTGGAGGTGATGAAGGTGATGTGATGTAGAGGGAAAGTTGACGGTTAACCGTGGAGGTTCCGCCGCTTGCGGCGGAATAATGGCCGTAGAGATGCACGGCCGTGCATCCCATTTTATGGTGCCGCGCACATCATTGATTAATAAAAAATAACGCAAAAATGAAAATAACAGCAGTAGAACCGATAGGTATCAGTGAAACCAAAGCACAGGAGATTGCCTGCCAATTGGCCAAACATAATCTTGATTTCCAATGTTATAGAGACCGGAAAGAGGATGCCGCCACGTTAGTGGAAAGAATGAAAGACGCTGACATTGTCATCGTTTCCAATATCAAAATCACCGCTGACATGTTGTCGCAGTGCCCGAATCTGAAAATGTTGGATGTGGCCTTTACGGGCTTGGACCACATTGATTTGGAGTATTGTAAAGCGCACAATATCAAGGTGGTGAATGCTTCCGGTTATGCCACTCAAGGTGTTGCCGAGTTGGCCATCGGTTTGATGATTGATGTCTATCGCCATATTACCGTTTTGGACGCGGACACTCGAAACGGTGGCACGCGCAACAATTTCCTCGGGCGCGAGCTCCGGGGCAAGCGTGTGGGCATCGTGGGCACGGGTGCTATCGGCGCACGCACGGCCCAACTGCTCCAGTGCTTCGGATGTGAGGTCGTGGCGTGGAGCCGGAGTCAGCGGCAAGAGGTGCTCGCGATGGGCGTGACATACCTGCCCTTGGAGGAACTGATGCGCACCAGCGACATCATCTCGCTGCATGTGCCGCTCACAGCGGAAACCCACCACCTGATTTCGCGCGAGTTGCTGGCCATGTGCAAACCCACGGCTGTGCTCATTAACACGGCGCGTGGCAATGTGGTGGATATGGATGCGCTGGCAGAGGCCCTGAAAGATGGCCGCTTGGCCGGCGCCGGCATCGATGTGTTCGAGAAGGAACCGCCGCTCGCCACAGACCATCCGCTGCTGCACGCCCCCAACTGCGTGGTGGTGCCCCATGTGGGCTACGCCACCCGCGAGGCTTTTGATGACCGTATCGATATTGTAATCAATAACATATATCGCGAACTGAATATTTCAAATTCATAACCTCAACGGTTGGAGACGCGTGAACCCGCGTCTCTGCTAAACCTTAAACTTTCATGATCCAAATCAACAAACTCTCGGTTAACTTCACGGGCGATTTTCTGTTTCGCGACATCTCTTTTGTGGCGGGCGACCGCGACCGCATCGGCTTGGTAGGCCATAACGGGGCGGGTAAATCCACATTGCTGAAAATCATCCATCGTGAGATGGAACCCGCATCCGGCACTATGGTCATTACCACGGGTTATAAAACTGGATATTTGCCACAGGAATTGGCCGAGACTTCTTACAAAACAGTGTGGGAAGAGACCATGTCAGCGTTTGTGGAAGTGAAACAGTTGGAAAGCAAAATTCAGCGTCTCACGCGAGAGTTGTCGGAACGAACGGATTATGAATCAGAAGAATATGCGCAGCTGGCGCAGCAGTTGTCGGATGCCAACGACCGGCACCAGCATTTGGGCGGCAATATGATTGAAGGAGAGGCGGAGAAGGTGCTTGCGGGCATGGGCTTCAAACGCACCGATTTCCAACGCCCCATGGCCGAGTTCAGTAACGGTTGGCAGATGCGCGTTTGTTTGAGTAAAATATTGCTCCAAAAACCTGAAATCGTGTTGCTGGACGAGCCCACCAATCACCTGG
>DGGS01000165.1 GCA_002392325.1 Bacteroidales bacterium UBA3868 | reverse complement strand
TGTTGAGGAGTATGATGTTGCAGAATTCGATTTGTTGGATGACCAGATTTTCAATATCATCCTCTTCAATATCCTTTCGGAGCAGACGGTCGCCGCAGCCAAACTCGCTTTGCATACGGAGCGCGTCCACCACTGTGACGATGCAGTCCAGTTTTGGAATCCCGTTTTTGGTGAAGTCGCCGCCCATTCTGGGCATGGTGGTGATGGTTTGGGCAATGGGTTCCGGCTCGCAAATGCCGCTTGCCTCAATCACAATGTAATCGAAGAGTTGCTGGTTGATGAGGTCGCGGAGCTGCTCCACCAGATTCATCTTCAGCGTGCAGCAGATGCAGCCGTTTTGCAGGGCTACCAGACTGTCGTCGTTCTGGTTCACCACACCGCCCTTTTGGATGAGGTCGGCGTCAATGTTGATCTCTCCAAGGTCGTTAACAATGACGGCAAACTTGATGCCACGGCGGTTGGAAAGTATGCGGTTTACTAATGTGGTTTTTCCGCTGCCCAGGTACCCCGTGAGCAGCAGTACGGGTGTTTCAGTTTTCATTTTTGTCTGAATTAGGGCGGTTTGAAGCCCGAGGTTATTTAACGAAGTTCAAATAGATGTTTACAGATGCGTATTCATCGGAAATGTCGCTGACACTCAAGGAGAAAATCAGGAGATTGTTTCCGAAATTAGTTCTCTTTCCTTTTTCTGAAAGTTTTGCTGACAACGGTTTCTTGTCTTGGGCATTGAAGTAGGTGTATTCCAAAAGGTTGTTGGTCGCCGTGTTGCTCTTTGAAAACTTGTAGTAGCGATTCTCGTTGATGGCTCCGTTTGCAGCGAAATCGCGGTTGAAGGCGGCAATCGCTTCAGGAGAGGTCGCATATACATACGAGTTCCCTTTGACGGCGAAATGAGTGTAATGGCTGGTGTCGAACATGGATCCCTTTGGCACAATAATGCTGTCCGTTATCGGGAAAATGCCGTTTGGGTAGGCCAGTTTCATGCTTTCCGCATACGGTTCGTTGATGAAAGGGGAAAATGTGTGGCCAAGCGTGTCGCGGCGCACCAGCATGAACGGGTAAAGTTTGGAGGAATCCCCGGGAATCGCCAAATGGCAGATGTCATGCTCCGGAAGTTCGAGTTTATGGTACCAGCAGGTGTGATACGGCATGATATTGTCCGGAATGTCGCAATCGGTCTTGACTTTTGTGAGCTGTCCCAGTTTGCCATCCTTCAAAGTGGCGTATCCTGAAAGCAGAATCTCATTGGGTGAGAACCGGATTTGGAAGGCGGCCCAATTGGATAATGATTTTATACGCTGAAGTTTGCTGGCAACATCCGGGGTGAAATACTCACCGAGTACATCCCAATAAGTGTTGTTTACAAACAGCCAATTTTGTTTTTTGTTTTTCTCTGCAATGTCATACAACTGCTTGAATTCAGCCCCCGACAATAGGTTCTTGGGGTGCAGATGCTGAATGACGGCTTTCTTCAGCAGATCCTTGTTGGTGGAAATGGAGAGGATGTGGTTGAAGAATACAAAGTAGAGTTTTTGGAAATTCGTGCCATAGGTATAGACTTTTTGTTGCTCGAACTTGTCAAAATTGGCCGGATCAATGCTCAGTGCCTTGAGCAGACGCTTGAAGTCGCTCTTCTCAATGTGGGTGTTGAAAAGGAGTGCACAACCCGATTCATGAGGATGCCCCGATATGGTGATATCGTATTGGTTTGCCGGCAATGCGTTGTGCACGGTTTCAAAAGCCGGCAGAACCTCCATGGCGAACAGTTCGTTGAAATAGGGTAGTAGGGGGGTGATGTCCTTGGAGAAGGATGTGTTGTCGTTCACTTCATAAAGGAATAGAGCGTCCGTTGGCACGGCTTCAATCAGTTCCGACTTTGTTTGTCTGAAAAAACTGTAATAAAAGAAAATGCCCACCCCGATCAGCAGTACAGCAATAATGCTCAGTATCGTAATCAGTCCGCGGTGCCTCTCATTGTTGTATTCTTCCTTCATGACATTGATTTTTTGATTAACGAATTACCTATCACATTGTCCCCCATTTACCAACTTCACCATGTACCTCATGTACCTCTATTCACCCTTTTCCTCTTCCGCTTTTTCTTCCTCCAAGTCAACAAGTTTGTGCTCAACAAGAAGGTTGTACCAGGCAAGCACTTTTTTGATGTTGGAGACATATACGCGCTCGCGATCGTAGTTGGGGAGCACATCGGCAAAATAAGCCTTTAGGGCGTTGTTGTCTTTCGGAATGCTTAAAGCAGCCCCATTTTCTTTCTTAAAGATGGATTGGAAAACGGATTGCAGCGTGACCTCGTCTTCTTCTGTGAAAATAGCGATGTTGTCCAAGGTGGCCACACCGTCTTGGGAGAATGCCGGGAACCGGTGTCCGTCTTCGAGAGATTCCACGATGAAACAGTTGGGTGCGCGGGAGATGAGTTTGAAGAGTCCGCCTTTTCCTGTAATTGATAAAATGTTGCTTAAGTCCATGTTAGTTTTGATAATAAATGATTTGACGTTTACGAATGGATATGATCTGATTGTCGCATACCAGCACTTCGGTCAGCCAGTTGCAGTACCGGTCATGATCGAAATAGTAGTGTGTCTCTTTCAGATGATGGATTTTGTCCTCATAGATGGTTTTGAGTTGTTTGCCTTCCTGGCTGTATTGGTTGTAAGTGTATTCAATCATCTGGTTACCGGCTTTATACACGCAGCGGTTCACTTCGTCACCGTAATTGTCGTATTCGATTTTGACGGTTTTGAAGACCCGGCCGTTGGGCTCGTATTCCACTATTTTGTACACCTGTCCCATGTCATTGTATTTGTTCTGGGTGTGCGTGGTGTAGTCGCCCATCGATTGTGTGCTGCTGGTGATGTTGCCGATGCCGTCCGTGTTGTAGGAGAACGCCATGGCGATGCTGTCGCCGTCAAATATCTGCTCTCCGCACAGGAAGTGGTTGCGGTCATACAGATATTTGCCGCGGGACACCATCAGGCCGGTAGAGTCGTACTCTTCCCAGCGGGTGGCCAGGGCGAGGTCGTTGTAGTGATAATCGCGTTTCAGCAAGGTGTCCTTTTTGGGACCGAGTTTGACATATCTCAAGAGAAGCCCGTCGGAGGTGTACTGCTGCATGGAGGTCATGTCCGCCTTGCGCCGTTTCAGTATTTTGGCGATATTGGCAGTGTCCTCCACCATGATGGAGTCCTCAGCCAGGTAGAATGTCTTGGTGTGGATGTATTTCACATCCCCATAGATATGGTTGCGCTGCAGATGTGTTTTCTTCACATCCGGAGTGATGACGATGGGGTCGGTTTTCTTTTTGCACCCGGCCGCCATGATCACGAGGATGGCTAAAATCATATATTTGTAGCACCCGAACATTCTCCTATACCTCTTATTACTCTTTTCCTCTCTTCCTCTCTTACTCTTTCATCGTTAAAACAACCCGTCCACCAGACTGTCTTCCACCATATTCGGGAGGGTGACGGTGAGGTTCGGGTTGGTTTCCATAGCGCGTTTGATGGCGAACAGGGCGCCCTCGTTGCGTGCCCAGGCGCGGCGGCTGATACCGTTGTTCACATCCCAGAACAGCATGCTGCGCAGGCGTCGGTCGCTATCTTCGGTGCCGTCGAGCACCATGCCGAAACCGCCGTTGATGACTTCGCCCC
>DGGS01000156.1 GCA_002392325.1 Bacteroidales bacterium UBA3868 | reverse complement strand
CAAAGTCTTTGAACTTGTCCACCGACAACCACACCAATGAAGCTTTACCCACAACATGATCCTCAGGCACAAAACCCCAGAAACGGGAATCCGCCGAGTTGTGACGGTTGTCGCCCATCATGAAATAGTAATTCATCTTGAAGGTGTAATGCGTGGCCACCTTGCCGTTGATGTATATCTTACCGTCTTTAACAGCCAAATCATTGCCTTCATATTGATGGATGATTTTGTCATACAGCACGATATTCTGCGTATCCAGCGCCACGGTCATTCCTTTGGCAGGCACTACCAACGGACCGAAATTGTCCTTATTCCATTGGTAATTCGGAGAATGCGGGAAAATGGACGGGTCAAACACACCGGGCTTGTCCTCGATAACCTGAACCGTATAACCCATCTTCTCAATTTTGGACTTCTGCGCCGCATTCAAGCGGAAAACATACGCATAGGCATCCACCTTCTGGGCATCTTCCTCATTGATATCCAACTCTTTACGTTTTTTCAGGGAAAGTTGCATGCCCGTAGGATGCGTAACATAGTAGGAATATTGCAGACGGTTGGGGTTGTTTGCTGGTTTGCCGTTTATATACACTTGCTTGCCCACGATCTTCAGTTCGTCGCCCGCCACGGCAATACAGCGTTTGACATAATTCTCGCGTTTGTCCACAGGGCGTGCCACCACTTTGTACTCTTTCATCACCACATCACGGCCTTTCCCCGGATAATAGGGTCCCGGATATTTCTGCTGCATCATCGCGATGGTTTCCGGACTGTAGCGGTAATAGTTGTTCTCTTTCTCCTCCGGCAGAGCATTCGGGTTGAACATGGCCTCGTACTCACGCACAATGGCATAGTAACTTTCCGCCTGACGCTCCATCGCGACCGTGTCGCCGTCAGGATAATTGAAAACGACCACATCGTTGTTGCGAATCGGTTTGAGGGCCTTGGAACGGATATAGGGCAGTTTAATGATCTCGCTGTAGGATTTCGCATACTTGGTCAGCGGCATCTTGTTGTGCACAAACGGAACGGCAATCGGCGTGTTGGGCACGCGCACGCCGTAAGCGATTTTGCTCACCGACAGGAAATCACCCACCATCAAGGAGCTTTCCATGGAGGATGTCGGTATCTTGTACAGTTCGAACCAACAGGTGCGGATGATATAGGCGGCGGCCACCGCAAAGATCAGCGCGTCAATCCACGATTGTGCGCTGGTTTTCTTTATTTTCGGCAACTCATCCCTATGCAAAAACTTCTCTCGCGGCGCAAATCCCAAATAGGGCATGTAGAACATGAAAAAAAGGGTGCCGAGAATCAAGGCGGCATACCCGTATTTGTTGAACTGATGAATGGTCTCCCAGATCATGTAAAAGAACATGAAAATACCCAAATATGGAATCAGGAAGATGAGGAACCACCACCACGGGCGTTCAATGACTTGGCGAACCCACAGCCAAATATTGTAAAATGGTATAAGCGATTTCCACGGAGCCAGGCCCGCCTTTTTGAATATTCCCCAAAGGCCGATTTGCCACCCAAGGAAGATAAACGCCAAAATGATAATTAATGCTGTGGTGGAGATTGTCATATTTTTATAAAGTTTGTAAGGTTTCTAAAGTTTGAATTTATAAGGTTGAAGGTAAGGGGAAGGAGTTAGTCCATATCATAGTTTATTGTCCATTGTTCAGTTCCAGGGCAATGCGTTGGAAGTCGAAGATGCCGGAGTGACGGGTAAGCCAGATGGCGGCTTTGATGGCGCCTCTGGCAAAGCCCTTGCGGTTATGCGCAGTGTGTGTTATGGTAATCTCATCTTCTGGAGAATCCCAATGAATGGTATGGATGCCCGGCACAGTCCCCTCCCTATGCGCTTGGATGGGAAGAACATCATCCGCAGCAGAACTGCCAGTCAGTTCCCACAGTGAATAGCGTTTCACAAGCTGGAGCAGATCTTCGGCAAGACGGATAGCCGTGCCGCTGGGCGCGTCCTTTTTCTCGGTATGGTGCGTTTCCTCAACCCAAGCCGTGTATTGGGATTGTGGTTCCATCAACATGGCAAGGTCCTTATTGAGTTGCATGAACAGATTGGCGCCTATGCTGAAATTGGACCCGTAAACCAATGAAGCGCAGTGTCTCTCACAATATTCCCGCACTTCATCATAATGGTCCAACCAACCTGTTGTGCCCACCACTATAGGGATATGATTCTCAAAAGCACGGAACATATTCGCCACAACGACAGAAGGCATGGAGAAATCTATGGCCACATCCGATTTGCGGAATGCATCCATTTTATGTTTCCAATCATCCTCGTTGTCTATGATAACCGAAATCTCGTGTTTGTCCTGAAGCAAAAGTTCCTCCACGAGTTTTCCCATCTTGCCATATCCTAATATTGCGAATTTCATATTATTTCCATTTAAAATTTAAGGTAATGCCATAAGCGGGACGCATGTTCGCCATTGTAGGGCTGATCAAATTCGGTGAAAGACGCAGCGACAGATCGTCTGAGATGTCAAAATCGTAAAAATGGGCGTCCACCATCGCGTCGATAATATTCAGCGCATAAAAGATGGCGGTGACGCCGATGGCGATTTCCATATACCGCTGGTTCCTGTTTTTCAACTCAATGATATTCTCATCATTCTTGTCGGCAAGACTTGGTATCAGCAATGCCTCATTGCCTTCCGTATGGCGATTGATATACTCGTTACGGTACATGATCATCTTGTCGGCCGAATAGTAGATGAAATACGAGGAAGCGCCTATAAGACCATACACTATGGGAAGTTTCCAGTATTTCTTGTTGTAGATTTGGCCACCCCCGGGAATGATCGACAAGAGCATGGCGGTGGTAGGACTGTGTTTGGACACTTTGACGGTATCCGCTTTGCCTTTATGCGCCGCATCAACAACAACAGAATCCTGCTGGGCCCACAATGGGTTACCCGACAGGATAATACTGAATAAAATAAGTGTAAAAATCCGGCAGTTCATGTTCTTGTTACTACAAAAAACAAACGAAAGAAACTGCGGATTATTGCAAGATTTGGATGATTCTTTTCAATTCTTCATCGGAGTTGAACGGAATCGTCAGAGAGCCCTTTCCGGAGATGTCCTTGCGGATATTAACTTTAGTTTTGAGTTTCTTGGACAAATCCGACTGGAAGTTGCGCACTTCGTCCGACAGGGTGATTTTCACTTTTGTCTTGGGAGTTTTGGACTCCGACAACAGTTTTTTCACAAGGGATTCTGTTTGTCGTACCGAAAGCGCCTCATTCTCAATCTGTTTGACAATTTTCTGCTGCAGTTGCTCGTCTTCCACGGGTACGATAGCGCGTGCATGCGCCATCGAGATGCGGTTGTCGCGGACAGCCACCTGCGCATCGGTGGAGAGCTTGAGCAGTCGCAGGTAATTGGAAATCGTACTGAGGTTTTTGCCCACTTTACTGGCGATATCCGTTTGCGAAAGGTTGCACTCTTCCATCAGCATCTGGTAGCTCAAGGCGATTTCAATGGCATTCAGGTCGGAGCGTTGGATATTCTCCACAAGAGCCATTTGCACGGTCTGCACATCGTCCGCCGTACGCACAAATGCGGGTATCTCGGTCAGTCCGGCGAGTTTCGCCGCGCGGAACCGGCGTTCACCGGAGATGAGCTGGTACTTGCCATTCTCAACGGGGCGCACCGTCACCGGTTGTATCAGGCCGTAGGTCTTGATAGACTGGGCGAGTTCCTGAAGCTCCTCCTCATCAAACTTGGTTCTGGGCTGATAGGGGTTCGCCTCGATGGATTCCAGTTTGATAAAACTGTTGCTTCCCACCGTATGATGGGATTGCGGATTGGCAGAGGGTATCTTCACCCCACCCAAGATGGCATCCAGGCCCCTTCCAAGGGGTTTATCGTTTTTAGCACTCATACTCTTCTCTTTTTAAATGGTGTAACCGTTCTTCAGCAGAAATTCCTTGGCCAGGTTCAGGTAGTTGGTATTTCCGCGCGACTGCACATCATACAGCACGATAGGTTTGCCGAAACTCGGGGCCTCGCTCAATCGTACATTTCTGGAAATCACGGTGTTGAACACGATATCCTTGCAATGGAGTTTCACATCTTCCACCACGGCGTTGGATGACTTGTAGCGGGATGTGTACATGGTCAGCAGGATACCCTCAATTGCCAGTTCCGGGTTCATGTTGGACTGTACGAGACGCACGGTGTTCAGCAATTTGCCGAGGCCTTCCAAGGCGAAATACTCGCACTGCACGGGAATGAGCACTGAGTCGGCGGCCACCAGAGAGTTCAGTGTGATAAGTCCGAGCGAGGGGGCGCAATCGATAAAGATGAAGTCGTAGTCATTCTTCAGCGTGTAGATGGCATCTTTCATGCGGTACTCACGGCGGTCGAAAGCAATCATCTCAATCTCGGCGCCTACCAGGTCAATGGTGGCGGGCAGCAGGTCCATGTGCGGGATTTTGGTCGGCACAATGGCCTCTTGAGGCATGCGGTTGCCGATCATACAGTCGTAAATGCTGCACGCGTCATCCACCTGCTCATAGCCCACGCCGCTGGAAGCGTTGGCCTGCGGGTCGGCATCGATGAGAAGGACCTTGAAGTCAAGCACCGCCAATGATGCGGCCAGATTGACGGCAGTCGTGGTCTTCCCCACTCCTCCCTTCTGGTTAACAATTGCGACTATCTTGCCCATTATGCGCGGTCTAAATCTTCGAAACTGACATCAATTTTACCATCATCACCGAAGTTGTCGTTCTCGGGTTCGAACATCGTGTCTTCCGGAACCTTGCCGGTACGGATGAAATCAATAACTCCACTCAAAGCGTTCTGGAATTTATCAAAATCTTCTTTATAGAGGAACACTTTATGCTTCTCATAGAAAAATGTACCCGTTTCAGCATTAAATTTGCGTTTGCTTTCGGTAATGGTCAAATACAACTCTTCCGTCTTCGTACTTTTCACATCGAAAAAGTAAGTTCTTTTACCGGCTTTTACAGCTCTCGATAAAACTTCATTCTTGTCTTGATTTTCCATAATCTTTAATATTTTTTAGGTTGGGACACACGGATGTGCGTCTTTACAATTTATTTGCGTTTTTGTTGCTGTTGTTTCATCATTTGGGCCTGCTGCTTCTGCATCTCTTCCATTTTCAACTGCCATTTGGACTTCTTCACCGGTTTCCTCATGTTCTCCTGCATCTTGGCGCGAAGTTTGTCCTCATTAACGGCCATGCGGAAGATGAACATCTGCAGGAAGGTGACGAGGTTGAACAACAGGTAGTAATAGGTCAATGCGGATGCGAAATTGTTGAACATGAAGAGGAACATGATCGGCATCATGTACATCATGATGTTCATCATCCGCTGCTGGTCCTTATTGCCTTGCGTAGGGCTCATCAACTTGTTGTTCAGCCAGGTATAGACAATCGTGGCGATGGTCATGAGAATGGTGAACAAGCTCATGTGGTCGCCATAAAGCGGCACATTGAAACCGAAATCCCAGATGGAGTCATAGGTTGACAGGTCTTCAGCCCAGAGGAACGATTGCTGGCGCAACTCATAAGCGGCCGGGAAGAACCGGTACATGGCGATAAGGATCGGCATTTGGAGCAACATGGGCACACAACCGCCAGCGGGACTCACGCCCGCACTGCGGTACAGGTTCATGGTGGCCTGCTGTTTCTTCATCATGTCCTCATCCTTCGGATAACGGGCGTTAATGGCCTCGATTTCCGGTTTCAGGGCACGCATCTTGGCCGATGACATATA
>DGGS01000063.1:712-4622 GCA_002392325.1 Bacteroidales bacterium UBA3868 | reverse complement strand
ATTGCGATATGTGACGTACCGCGCATTTGAAATGATGGTGAGAGATGGTTGAAGTTGGAAGGTTTGTTGATGAGTAGAAGGTTGTTGGCGTGGAGTTCTTCGCCGGCGTGCCGGATTCGCTGCTGAAGGGCTTTTGCGCGTATGAGACCGAAAACTGTGTTGTGAAATTGTTATTCCACTACTTCTAATCCACCAAAGGGGTCAGACCCTTTGAGCCCCGCTGTGCGTATGTGACCGACACCTGTGTTGTGAAAAAAGCTACTCCACCACTTCTACTCCACCAATGGGGGCATACCCTCTAGACCCCTGTGAAAATCAAGTCTGACTTTGTGGTTCCCGAAAGGAAAGAAATGAAACCTCCAATTAAAGAGCGCATAATTGGCTTACCATTTGTTACTCCGCTGACAACCGAAGAGTTTAAGAGTGGAATTGAAAGTGTCAGATTGATACTGACGGATATGAATTTTAGTATGGGTGGTGCATCAACCATATCCGAGCCACATATTGTGGGGATACCCAATCCTACCTTGGATGGTGCACCGCCAGATTTGAAGAATGTGAGGGTTGTTATAGATAGGACATGGCGCATAGAACTGGACAACAAATACTATTTTCAGATAATGAAGCGTGGCGTATCTTTTCATTATGTTGTAAAAGATGCTGATTGTATTGGTGTCTTTGATGATCTTTTATACTTTTATCTCCAGTTGGTGCCACAGATTGTCAAAGTATTTGATTTGTCGCGAAGAGTTACACGAATTGACGAATTGTTTTTAAACAGGATGGAGACGGAAGATCTAAAAGATTACATAACATCAACAGATGAGAAGTCGGCTCTTAATATCTTAGGTGTTCTAAACTTTCCAGGGATCGGCGTTCATTCACAAGGAATGGCACCATGTCCCCCAACCTGTCAAACGACTTCATATTACCTAGCAGATTCTCCGAATGTTAACGTTGGCCTTGATTTAACGATACCGAAATTAAAAAGCGGAGAGTGGGCCATACAACTAAACCTACGAGGTTCTGCACAAAAGATAAGGCTTGTTAAAGAAAATAACTGGGAATCTAATGTTTTGGAGATGATTCACGGACATGTTTTTTCTTTGTTTAAAACAATTATTGCCGAGCAAGCATATTCATCGATGAACATTAAGTGCTGAGGAGTTAGAAATGGAATTTTTGACCACTTTAGGATTTTGGGGGTGCTATGCTCTTGCGTCGGCGAATTTTGCTGAACGCCGTAAACTTCAGGATGAAATTCATCAACAAACTGTTGTTTCTGTTTCTACTCAAGTCACAGCGCATCCGATTGTTGACATTATGGAAGAATTCTCTGGTTCGATACGGCTGGAGGATGATGGTTTGTTTGAAGATGGACTAGAAATCCCTGATACTCGCCACGCTGTTTTGCATTTCAAACATCAGCCAGAAGTAGTTCTTGATCAAAATGGTTATTCGCTTCCTAAATGGAATGTAAGTTGGCAATCTCCGCCAGGGATGGCCTATAATATGCTCGGGATGGTAATGCGTCGTCAATTTGTGCGGCTTTATCATCTCGCAAAAAGAGGGCTTCTTTGCAAGGCAGACGCCAAGACATGGAGTAATATCCTGCATGACATAGATTATGCTGATTATTGCGAACAAATTAGACCGCCATTATTTGCGTTTGGAGTTTTGGTACGACGAATCCGTGGTGATGTTGTGGTTCGGATGGCGGGAGGAGAAGAAGAGTCATTGGACAATACACTAGCTCGAGCCTTAGATATTGTAGATGTAGGTAAATGTTTCTCTGTCATGTTTAAGAGGACTAAAGGTAAGATAGTTGTTTTTGAGGATGTGTGCCCATTGTATGATAATGATAGCGCCATTAGAGAAGACTTGAGAGGAATGCTGGCGTGAATAAAGATTGGGTGGTGACATTTTTTGATGTTGGTCAGGGAGATGCGACCGATATACAGCTCCCTTGTGGCAACCACATTCTTATAGATTCTGGTCCATGTGTTGGAAGAGGAGGAAATGATGGTAATGCGCTTTGTGAGTGGTTACAAACAATGGGTGCTAATGTCACTGTGAAGTACATTTTCATAACACACAATCACGAGGATCATTTTGGTGGATTATTAACAATCTTGCGAATGCCAAATGTAAGGATTGAGAAGATATTTTTGCTAGAGGATGCCGTATATGATAATGAAAGCAAGAGAGATTTCACATTGCTTGTGCATTCACTTGCCGAGCGAGATGACATTGAAGTAAAAACGAATCCAAGTCCAGGCGTCATTTATACAGAGGCAGGGATGCGAATCGCACTGAAGCATCCAACTGTCGAGCTTATGGATAATCCACCACGAAACCCTAATGTGTCTTCCATGGTGATCGCGTTAGAAAAGGATTCAGAACCTACGGTTACTTGTGTTCTTTGGTGCGGAGACGCTAAACTTGCAAGCGTTTCTAAAGTGTGTTTGAATGCATGTCCGACAATGATGATAGGACCACATCACGGAAAGCCGCAGGAATACAAGAAGTCAGGAGATTTTCGAAAGCAGCTGAGTGCTATTGGCCCAGAAAGGACATTCCTTTCTTTTGGAAGAGATAACTCTCATCAGCACCCTTGTCGTGATTATATTGTTGGGGCACACCTTTCAGGGATTAAGATATACTGTTCGGAAGTTGCGAAATGTTGCGATGAGGATTGTCATGAAAGTGTTTTTGAGGGTAATGGTATGCTTGGAATAAACGCCAATCCTAACATGTTACAATGCAGGGGGAGTTTACGTTTGACGTTTTCTGAAGATGATATGCGAGGAGAAGATCCTTTTCTGGAGTTGTTTGAGACTGCGGTCTCAGAGAAAGTCCCTAGACCTCACTGTCGAGATCGAGTTGGATAATCCTCTACGGCTTATCCCTTTCTATGCCAGTGGTCATTGCGGAGTGTTGGTGGATTGGAGAACGGCGGTGGCAGAAGGCGTGGTTGCTTGTTGCGAGTTGTGGTTTGTGGATTGACTGACACATATTGCAATACATGACGTACCGGCAACAATTTCACATTGGCAACATTCCCTATGTCCCCGAATCGTAGAATAGCGTTGAACATAGATGCCATGTACGGGTGTGGCCTGTATGTGCTTGTGAATGGTTTGGATGTGGATGATGGAGCGAGGGAGATTACGGATTGACGGTGGCACTGAAGCTTCTAAGGTGAAGAACATGAAATGATGAGGGGTTGAAATGAATGGAAAGCATTATGACAAGGATGCGCAGGTTGCGTGAAGGTGAATGTGAGTAGGAAAGATGTCCCCCAATCGTCGAATATTTCTGAACATCATTGCCACATACGGGCGGAGCTTGTATGCGTTCGCGTGCGGGGTGTTCATCAGCTTGTGGGTGGTGTCGGCGGTGGGGAAGAGTGAGTTTGGATTGTTTGACGTGGTTGGCGGAATGGCGATGATTGTGATGGTGGCTTGTGCAATGAGGTTGTTGCGCGGTAGAATTGCTGCGGCGGAAGATGAAAACTATTGTGGCAGTTTACTGTGGTAATCAAGTGTGACCCTGTTGATCCCAGACAGTGTAAAAGCTGAACGGGGAGAAGACAGGTGGTTGGTTGGTTCGCGGGTGACGATAATGATAAGTTAGCAAAATTGGTGGAAGAAGCACAAAAATGAAGCCGCGAAAGGGGCCTGTCCCCAGAAATTTTTTACCAAACTTCTCAACATGACGATTGATCATATCGGGTCGGCGTTTCTGCGGCGGATACTGTGGCGGATGAAGGAACTTGGGGTGTCGCAGTCGGAGCTTGCGGCGCGGATGCAGGTGTTGCGTCCGTACATCACCAAGGTGCTGCGCCAGGACGTCAACTTCTCCTTCCGCACGGCGGCGAAGCTGGCGAACGCGCTCAAGATGGACTTCT
>DGGS01000063.1:481-668 GCA_002392325.1 Bacteroidales bacterium UBA3868 | reverse complement strand
TCAAGATGGACTTCTTCCCCGACCTGCGTCCGCGGGAATCCACGTCCCATGAATCCCAAGGATCCCCCACCCATTGACATGCGTTGACCAAAAGGTTAAAATACGCACTTGTTGTTCTGGAGCATCATGCCCCGGCAGAACGGAGAGACTGCGGAAGACGCGAAGATGAGGTATTCGGCTGCATACC
>DGGS01000063.1:0-442 GCA_002392325.1 Bacteroidales bacterium UBA3868 | reverse complement strand
ATTCGGCTGCATACCCCACGGGGCGTGAGCGTATGGATTTTTCCCCTGCCGTTAAGTCCGACACCATGTAATCAATGGGCCTATGATGAAAATCCTCCATGTAATCTCAGGTCTTGGGCGCGGCTCCGGCGGTCCGTCGCGTTCATGCCAGGGGCTTGTCGCGGCAGAGTGCGCTGCCGGCGTGGATGCATGGATATGGCCGATAGGCGGGGGCAAGCCGTGGGTGGATGGCGTGCGTGCCATCAGTTGCAGGATCGATGACGTGGCGGAACTGCGGGAGACGATTCGAGGGTTCTCGCTTGTGCACATTCATGGACTCTGGGATTTGCGTCTCCATAAAGTGGCAGCTGCGTGTCGCCGAGAGGGCATCAAGTACATCGTCGCGCCTCGAGGCATGCTGGAGCCATGGTCGTTGAAGCAGAAGTGGCTCAAGAAGCGCATC
>DGGS01000234.1 GCA_002392325.1 Bacteroidales bacterium UBA3868 | reverse complement strand
TTGTTCATCTGGCCTACCACTTCGTTGAAATCGGCACCGGTGCGGTCCATCTTGTTGACAAACGCGATACGTGGCACACGGTATTTGTCTGCCTGGTTCCAGACCGTCTCGCTTTGCGGTTCCACGCCACCCACGGCGCAGAATACGGCCACCATGCCGTCAATCACGCGTAACGAGCGTTCCACCTCGATGGTGAAATCCACATGCCCCGGAGTGTCTATCAGGTTGATTTGGTGTTCTTTCCATTGTGCTGTAATGGCGGCGGAGGCGATGGTGATGCCACGCTCCTGTTCCTGTTTCATGAAATCCATGGTGGCTTGTCCGTCATGGGTTTCGCCCACCTTGCGGTTCACACCGGTGAAAAACAATATTCGTTCCGATACGGTGGTCTTGCCCGCATCAATGTGGGCGGCAATGCCGATGTTTCTGAGTTTGGATATTTGCATAGTTGTCTTTAAAAATAGCATCCGCTATACCTTGGGGTACAGCGGATGCGTGTTGTTATGGAGTGTTATTCACTGTATCTATGATTATTCTTCGCCTTCAGTCATGCCGAACATGGCTTTCAACTCGTCCGGAGCATCTTTGATGGGCGTGGAGTCAGAAGGACGCAGGAAGTTGGAGGCCTTCACTTTTTTGTCAGGCGTCACTTTTGTGGCCGTTTGGATGATGGTCAACTCATCACCGTTCACATCACGGGTGATTTCCACACGCAACGGATAACCTTTCAATCCCGGATAGGTGCTGAAATTAATATCGTTGCCGGTCAGGAGATCATCCGTGACCCACAATACCATGCTGTCTTCTTCATCAGACTCCAGGTCGGTCATTTTGATGATGACTTTCTTGCAGTTGTAGCCAGCGATTTCTTTGGATTCGGGGGTGTAATTGAAATCCAGTTTTGTGGTTTCAAAGGATTTCTTGATGTCAGCGTCTTCTTTTTCGATGTAATATTTACCGTAACCGGGGATGTCGATGATAGTAGTGGCAAGTTTGTAGTCACCATTGGTGATGTTGATGATGCCAACGCCCATTTGGTTGATGACGGTCTTGGTGTTGTTGCCCATGATGGTGACTTCTTGAGTCATTTCGGCCAATTGGGCGGCCACATTGGGATCGTCGGTTCCTTCGGCGGTGGTTTCAAAAGTAATGGTGCCCGCGAAAGGTTTCTGGGCGAATGTGGTGATGGCGCCGAACAGCATGATGACGGCCAACCATAAGGTGATTTGTTTTTTCATTGTATTGATGTTTAAAATGTTATTCTAAAAAGCGCGGCAAAGATATAAAAAAAATCGATGCTAAAGACGGATAATATGTGGTAAGGTTTAATCCACCCATTCGTTGTTGGGACCCGAAGTCGTGCGTCTCAATCATTTCAAAAACTCATCATCCGTCAGCTTGTTTAAAAATGCTTTCAGATCGGCGATTTCGGAAGGGGAGAGCAGAACGCCGCCGTCGTTTATATGGTGCATCAGCGGACTGACATACGGAGAGGGCTGCAGTCCGGAATTGTAAAACGCCAGCACCTCGTCTAATGTGTTAAACCGTCCGTCATGCATGTAGGGTGCGGATACGGCGATGTTGCGCAGCGAAGGCGCACGGTACGCTCCATGATCGGCGGCATGCCCTGTGACGGAAAAACGGTCGGACGGATCGCTGAAAACATTGTCTAATCCGTTGTTGTAGAATAAGTTGGTGGTAAATAGGGGAGAACCCTCGCTGCCGTGGCAGTGGAAACAGTCGGCCCCCTCTTCCGTGGTGAAGAGGATGTACCCGTGCAGTTCTTGCGGCGTCAGTTGCTCCTTCCCTTGCAGGTAGCGGTCGAATTTGGAGTTCCCTGACACGAGCGAGCGCACATACTGTGCAATGGCTTTCTGCACACACTCCATGGTGATGTCGTCGGAACCAAATGCTTTCTTGAACATTTCCGGATAGCGGCTGTCGGCGCGCAGGGCGGCCAGCGTGCGCTCTTCCGTGCTGCACAGCTCATCATCTGCGGTAATGGCCATCAGCACAATGTCTTCAATGCTTCTGCGGTTGGCGTTAGCATTTGAAGGACAAATACTTCCGTTCCAGAAATAGCCCTCGTGGTTGAATACCAGATTCATCAGGGGCATGGCGTTATGGCGGGTTGGTTTGCCGGTGCGCCCGACCGCACGGCCATTCACCAAGCGCGGGTTGTCATTCCCCAAATCATAGTTGTGCGTTTTGTCGTGGCAACTGGCGCACGACATCAGCGAGTCAGGATGGTTTCCGGTATAGCCGCATAGGTGCGGGTCGTGGAATAAACGCTCGCCCAAGGCAACGCCTTCCACGGTCATGGGATTGTCATCCGGAATGTTCAAACGGGTAGGGAATCCGTAAGGGATGGTGATATTCAGCGGGGTAGGTTCTTCCGGCTTGTGCGGGCAAGCGGTACAAACCATCAGCAATCCTGCCAAAAGCAAATGGAATAACCGATGCTGAACCCCGTTACTCATCGAAAATGGATAATTGAACACCTTCCTCATCCATCTTGTTGGAATCGGGTTTCGAGGGTTGCGGATCAGACAGGAAAATCTCTTTGGCTATCGCATCGTCCACATTCTCAATGTTTTCAGTGCCAATATCATCAGTTTCTTCCATGTCATCCTCCTCCGTTTCTTCCTCCGGCTCTTCGTATGGAAGCGGCTCGATGAACTTGATGGATTTGATTCCGGGGAAGTTGATGCGCTTGCCGCGTGCGCGGAAGGTCATGATTTCCACAAACTCGGCGACGGGGATGATTTCCACGCTGTCCTCCTCGGCTTTCTTTTTGCGGTAGGTGACACTTATTTGCGGTAAATAATCAATGGAGATGCCGATGACCTTGACATCACTCTCATCAGGAATGAAGTCGATTTTCTTGTTCGGAGTGTCGGCAGGAAAGCGTTTCAGATAGTATTTGTCTTCTTTCTTGTTGAAATATACTGCCGAGATAACCAGATTCTTGTTCCATTTCCGGATGTAGAGCAAGTCATCCTCAAAGTGTGTGGACAGCTCGAAACCGGTGATACGGTACCATCCGCTCTTGTAAACGGTGAGGATTTTGTCGTCGCTTTTGAATGCGCCGAGCAGGGTGCCCCGACCGTCGTTGTTGAGGCGCATGACGGACTCTTCGTAATAGACATTGATCGCGCTCAAAGTGGAAATGCCCTTCTGACTCAGTTCAATCTTGGAAACCGGATTGCGCGTCAGGATGTTGCCCATGGCGGAGCGGCTTTTCACCGCCAGCTGGCTGAAGTCAAAGTCAAACTCTTTCTTTTTCAACTTGGGTTTGGGTTTGAGCCTCACCCGTACCACTTCCGCTTCACCGTTGGGGTTGGAGGTGAAGTAGATGAC
>DGGS01000187.1 GCA_002392325.1 Bacteroidales bacterium UBA3868 | reverse complement strand
ACACTTCAAAAGCTCAAACCTCTCGGAAACTGGAATTCCAGAATCCAGAGAATGCGGAAGAATATCTGCAACTGATGCTTCAGTACGGGTTGTGGTCCCTGCTGCGGCAAAGACCATTTTCCACGATCCCAAATCCCGATGCGAAACCCAAAGTGGTGTTCATATCTTGCTTTGACTCAGCGCCTTTGGCTCCTGATTACGCATTTTTGATGAAGGGTAGGGAAGAGGACTTTCGCGCAGGCATTCAAGTGGTGAAAACCATAGCCAACGCACCCATGCACCTGTGTATGCGTGAAGAAGCTGATAATGAGATATTTGAGAATATTCCAAATACGGAGAAACACTATTTTAGTGGTCCACACCCCGCTGGGAATGTGGGCACTCAGATTCACAGAATCGCACCTATCCAGAAGGGCGAGATCGTATGGTATATTTCCCCGGATGATGTCGCTACCATCGGCCGTTTCTTCAGCCGCCATGAGCTTGGTTTCGAGCGCACGGTGGCACTGACAGGGCCTTGCATGCAGAACCCCTGTTATGTGCGGATGCCATACGGTGCCGATCTTTCGGTTTTGTTGGATACACATGTAGAGACACACGGCCGCGCGTCTCTACATGCGCGTAATATCTCCGGCAATGTTCTGACCGGTAAAATCCTGGATGAATGGCCCTCCGTGCGTTTCTACGACCGGCAGGTCACCGCAATAGAGGAGGGCGGACAGCGCGAGATTCTGGGCTGGCTGCTGCCGGGATTCAAGAAATGGAGTCTGTCGCACACATTCCTTTCCTGGCTTACACCCAAACGGACCTATCAATTCAACACTTCCCTGCATGGCGGTCGCCGCACGTTCATGATGACGGATGTGTATGAAAAAGTATTCCCCTACGACCTGCTGCCGCTGCAACTCCTGAAAGCATGTGCCATCAAGGACATTGAGCAAATGGAGGCCCTTGGGATTTATGAGGTTGACTCCGAGGATTTCGCCTTGTGCGAGGTAGTATGTCCTTCCAAAACAGAATGCCAGAAGATTGTGGAGGAGGCGATGAAAGAGTTGAGAGACAATGGCTAACAACCCTCCTTGCACCTTTCCAGCAGGAAGCTTACGGGCCGGAAACCGTCGTTGCAGCTGATCATGGCGGAATAGGGGTTCTTCATCCAGCCGTCGAAGAAGTTGCCTCTGCCGGCGGCCAGTTCTTCCACAAACCACCGCATCGACTCCCACGCACTATCGCAGAGTCCTTCGGGTTTCTTTCCACCCACGGATATCCAGCTTTCACCCTCGCGCACCTCGCATGCGTGCTCGATGGGGTTCTCGTATAAAGCGGAAAGGTCGGCGTGTTGTACCTTTCTTACAACGGTGATTTTTATGTTGTAGGGGGGCATTGGAATAAGTTTTGATGTTACATCAGCGCCACACGGTTCAGTGATTCAGCGAATTTCCGAATACCGTCCTGTATCTTTTGCAGACTCTTTTTTGTGGGTTTAGTCTCGTCTAAAATGTATTGGTTAAGGCGGCTTTTTGGAATCCCCGTCATCTTATGCAAGGTGTTGACACCAATCAAACTGCTATAATATTTTAGTAAACTTTCCTTGTCGTATTCAAATTCAAATGACAGATCAGGGAAAACACGCCCATTCTCCTTCTCCAATTCTTTCATTTCTTCCACGGTAATGTAAAAGTCATCAATGGCTTCTTGTTCAGAATCCCCATATCCAGCCAACCCGAAATTGTATTCGTCATTCGGCATATATGCGGTAAACAACCCGTCCTGGCTTACTTCCACAATCACTTTTTCCTTTTTCATATTCATTGTGTCACTAAAATTCAACTCCAGACTTTCTTACAATGTCTTTTAATGTACCTGTTGGAACCTCTTTGGCGAAATGCCTCGGAACAGGAAATTTTTTTTGAGTAATGGGACTATACCAAATGTCATGACTTGCTCCGTGTCTGATGAGTTTACATCCTGCTTCTCCTGCAGTATTCTTAATATATCTGATGTTTTCATGAATATTTATTTTCATGGTGCAAAAATACATTTTATTCACGAATATCTTGCAATCAAACTGATAAAAAAGCAAACTCTTTTGTAATGCTGCTCCAAACAGAAATATGCGTATCTTTGCGCCTTCGAAAAAAACGCTGATGCCCAAGAAATTCAACGCACTGTTTGATGCCATGGATACCTTCCTGCGCACGCCGGCCACCGTGACCGGCCAGGGCAGTCATATCCGCGACGCGGTCGATATGAAGCGCATCATGATCACCGTGATGATCGCCTTGTGTCCGGCGCTGTTTTTCGGGTGGTGGAATGTGGGCTACCAGCATTTCCTGGCCACTAATGGTGTCACGGCCTTGTGGCCCTGCCTCTGGTATGGTTTCCTGAAATGGCTGCCGTTAGTGATTGTCTCTTATGTTAGCGGTTTGGCAATAGAAGTCCTTTTTGCGCAAATCCGCAAAGAGGAAGTGGCCGAGGGATTCTTTGTCACCGGCTTCATCATCCCGATGATCATGCCGCCCGATGTGCCGCTTTGGATTGTGGCCGTATCCACCGCATTCGCTGTGCTCTTCGGCAAAGAGGTGTTCGGCGGCACCGGTTACAACTTCCTGAACCCCGCGCTGCTGGCCCGCGCTTTTGTCTTTTTCGCTTATCCTTCCGTCATTTCCGGCGACAAGGTTTGGATTTCGGGCGCAGACGCTATCACCGGCGCCACGCCATTAGGAATGATCATGAACGGTCATCCCGAGGCCATGCCTTCCACTTGGGAGATGTTCGTCGGCACCATCCCGGGCTGTATCGGTGAAACCTGCAAGATTGCCATCCTCATCGGCGCAGCCATTCTCCTGTTTACGCAGGTGGCCGACTGGCGCATTATGCTGTCGGTACTGGTGGGCGGTTATGTCACCGCAGTCATCTGCCGTGTTACAGGACTTTGCCCCGTAGCAGGTTATCAACAGATTCTCATGGGCGGATTCTTGTTCGGTGCGGTCTTCATGGCCACAGATCCCGTGACCGCTGCACACACCCGAACCGGCAAGTACATCTATGGCTTGCTCATCGGCGTACTCGCCATCCTCATCCGCACACTCAACAAGGGTTATCCCGAAGGCATGATGCTCGCCATCCTGCTGAT
>DGGS01000046.1 GCA_002392325.1 Bacteroidales bacterium UBA3868 | reverse complement strand
TTGTCGCCCTCAAGGTTAAGGAACTCGTTGGCGGGCACATTGTCGGGCAGGATGTAAGAGCCATCGGCTTTCAGCATGCAGGGGAAGATGATGCAATGGAAGACAATGTTGTCTTTGCCTATGAAATGCACCAGTTTGGTGTTTTCGTCTTTCCACCATTTTTCCCATTCGGTATGGTGTTCGGCGGCCCACTCCTTCGTGGCGGAGATGTAGCCGATGGGCGCGTCAAACCAGACATAGAGCACTTTCCCTTCAGCATCGGCCAGCGGCACTTTAACGCCCCAGTTGAGGTCGCGGGTGACGGCGCGGGGTTGCAGACCTTGATCAATCCAAGATTTGCACTGGCCATACACCGTCGGGCGCCAGTCGTCCTTATGTCCCTTGAGAATCCACTCTCTTAACCACGGATCATACTGATCCAAAGGAAGATACCAGTGTTTTGTCTCTTT
Source organism: Bacteroidales bacterium UBA3868 (assembly GCA_002392325.1). Classification (GTDB taxonomy): domain Bacteria; phylum Bacteroidota; class Bacteroidia; order Bacteroidales; family WCHB1-69; genus F23-D06. Next base: position 4,451 of record DGGS01000046.1, on the reverse strand, counting down.
CAGCACTGGGGTGTTTCCGCTGAGTGCGGATTTGGGGTCGATGAGGTCGGTGGCATTCAAAGAGGTGCCGCACACCTCGCATTGGTCACCGTAGGCGTGCTCGTTCTTACAGTGCGGGCAAGTACCTGTGATATAACGGTCGGCGAGAAACTGCTTGGCTTCTTCATCATAGTACTGCATGGAGGTTTTCTCGATGAGCTTACCCTCGTCGTACAGTTTCTTAAAGTAGGCGGCGGCGGTCTCATGATGGGTGGGGTTGGAAGTGCGTGAGTAGATGTCGAAAGAGATGCCGAGATCCTCAAATGCCTTTTTGATGATATGGTGATAACGGTCCACGATGTCTTGTGGGGTTACGCCTTCCTTGCGCGCTTTAATGGTGATGGGCACGCCATGCTCGTCTGAACCACCGATGAAAAGTACATCTTTGCCGTTGTTTCGCAAATAACGGGCGTAAATGTCGGCAGGGATATAAACACCGGCAAGATGGCCGATGTGAACAGGTCCATTGGCATAAGGAAGAGCGGATGTGATCGTGTATCGTTTAGGATTATTCATATTTTTCGTGTTTTTTATTAGGTCTGCAAAAGTACACTTTTATTTTCTAGTACAATGTGCGATGTGCGATTTATGGTCTCACATCTCACGTCTTTAGTCTAACGTCTATAGTCTCACTCCCCCGGTATCGCCTCTTTTCTGATATAACGGAACGAGGTGCCTTGTTCCAGTAGCGGCCAGGTAGTAGAGGTGAAAGTCACCACTGCCGTGTCGCCTTTCAAGATTATTTCCCCTCCGATAGGGTTGCCGGCGGCATCGGTGGCAGTGAATTCCAATCCATTGTCGCCCATCACGGCAAGACCGTCATCTAGGGTGGTAAGGCGTGGAATCCCAATCTGAACATTATATTTTCCATCATTTCTGCGATATGAGATATCCAGGTTCGGTTCCCTATAATCCTCATCCAGATAACTTCCTTCAAATGGCCAAACCACGGAATTCTCATCCGATAATGTGAAATGACCGTCCTTATCTATCGTGATTCTGGCCGTCAAGGTGGGCATATTCTCATAGTGAAGCACCAGACCGGTCACAAATTTCACGCCGGGCACAAAATAAACATACAGGTCATCGCCGCTGATATCGTAGAACAGTTGTTCGCCAATCCATATCGCTTTTTCGTCGAAGTCACCCATATCTTTTACTTTGTTCTCACGGATGCAGAGTTCTCTCGCCCCTGAAGATATAATTTTATCAAACCAATGTCGTGGATTTGTCAGTTGCCTCTCAGGTTTTCGCTCTTCCGCGTAAAACGTAATCTTATCACTTTTTATAGAATAGCTGAACTTTTTGCATAGTTCTTCTTGCATAATATAAGGATCGATATCTCCTGCAAGATAGGCTTTTCCATCCTCATTAAATTTGATATGATATAATTTTTCCACAAAAACACCAGTGCCTTCCATCACGCCGCCTGTCAACCAAAGGGAATTGCGCTTCTTATCGTATCTTGCCAAAGGGTTTTTGCCATGACAAATCTCCGGAAAAGCCGACCAGACGCCATCTTTGCGGATCATAATTCCATATCCTTCCGAAGAAGTGCCATCCGTGAACCCATAAATGCTGTAAACCCCAACACCATCTTTCTTTTCGTCCAATAGTTTCTCATAATTTTCATCAAACCCGAATTCTTCTTTGATTTTATTTACTTTTTCAGGAACTTCTGGCTTGAAAACGAAATCCAAAACCCCATTCAAGGGTTTGGTGTATTTCTGGTTACAGGAGTTGAGCGATAATCCAGCGATTACCAACAGTACGATGAGTGTTTTCTTTTTCATATTGTTGTGCGGTTATACGATTTGTGGTCTAAAGTCTCCAGTCTAACGTCTCAAGTTTTACGTCTCAGCTCTCCGGTCCCGCCTCTTTCCGCACTTTGCGTTCGTGCGGGGTGATGTCGGTGAAGATTTTACGCTGTGTGTAAAGCAAAATAGCGGCGAGCACCGCGCCCATCACGTCGGAGATGGTGCAAGCGGCCCAGATACCCGTGAGCCCGTTCATTCCCGCATTGGTAAACAGCACAGGCACAAGGTAAGCCAAAGGCAACAGAAAGATGAGCTGTCGCGACAAGCTGGTGACGATGGCAATCCAGGGCTTGTCAATGGATTGGAAGAAGTTGGAGTTGACGATGGTGAAGCCGATGAGCGGGAACATCACCATCAGGAATCGCATAGCCGGTATGCCTATGCGGATGAGTTCGTTGTCGGTGGTGAATATTCTCACCATGGTGGCAGGGAAGAGGCAGGAAATGACACTGCCGAACAGTCCGATGAGGACGCAGACTTTCATGGTCAGCATATAGACGTGTCTCAGCCGGTCGGCGTGGCCGGCGCCGTAGTTGTAGCCGGCGATGGGCTGCATACCCTGGCAGATGCCGAGGATGAGCATCACCATCAGGCTGCCGAAGGTGTTCACGATACCATAGGTGCCCACAGCATAATCACCGCCGTAGCGAAGCAACTGGTTATTGAGCATGGCCACCACAAAAGAGGCACAGACATTCATTAAGAACGGGCTCATGCCGATCAAGGTGATATTCTTGAAGATATAGCCCTTCGGTTGCCACCCATGCGCCTTAAAGCGGATGAAAGAAGAGGGTTGGATAAAATGGAATATGGCTATAATGGCAGTGGTGGTCATGGAAATAGTGGTGGCCCAGGCCGCACCGGCGATGCCCAAGTGCATCCCGAAGATGAAGATGGGGTCCAGAATCGTGTTCAGAACGGCTCCGCCTACCATAATGAACATGGACTTCATGGGGTATCCTGATGCTCGGATAAGACCGGTAAGATTGAAGGTCATGGTGGTGAAGAACATACCGGGCAATACAATATACATATACTCGCGCGCATAGGAGATGGTCTCCGATGTGGCGCCGAAACTGGAGAGAATGTCATCCATGAACAGATAACCGCAGGTGACAAACAGAAAGCCCAACACAATGGTGAAGACCATGCTGTTGCCGAGGATTTTCTCCGCCCATTTCACGTCCTTCCGCCCCAGCACAATCGACATACGGGCGGAGGAGCCCACGCCGATGAGCGAACCGAAGGCATGGATAATATTCATGATGGGCATCGTGATGGCGAGTCCGGCAATGGCCATAGCGCCGACCCCGTGCCCGATGAAAATACGATCTACAATATTATATATAGAAGCGATAATCTGGCTGATGACAGAAGGCAGGGCATAGATCCATAACAGGTGCCCGATGCCTTTCGTTTCTAATTCGCGTGTCTTGTCTATTACTTCCACAGGTTTTTATTAAAAGGCGGCAAAAATACAAAAAAAAAGCGCGATGAGAATGTGATTTATATCAGGTGTTGATGTGATTAATTTAGGGTTATCGCTGGCTTTTGCGGAAGATGTTTTTCCGGAACGGATCGAACCGCTCTTTCATAGTGACAGCGATAATCAGCTCCTCAACAGACGCGATGAGGTAGAAAAGATTCCAGTAAGACCTGTTTTGTGGTACTTTGTCTTTGAACAGAGGAGATTCCGCCAGTTCCTATCGTCATTGGCGGAATGGTGCGCCGCATACTGGAAATAAAGGGGAGAAGATGGGCGGCGGGGGAAAATTGCCGTTACCAGAAGTTTCATAACCGCCGCCCATCTTCTCCCCTTGGTCTCATACGGAGGTGAGCACCATTCCGCCGCGAACGTAGTGAGCGAGCGGAATCTCCTACCGATAATCACGAAAAAACGCCAATAACTGCAACGAACAAGAGCTTGCGAAACTTAGATTGTTTTTATATCTCTGTGCCAAGAGTTGAACATTTCGCATAATAGATTTGAACATTTTGTAATTAGGTTTTGAGTATTTGGAGTACGTTTTGGAGGAGTTTTTCCGAATTCAAGTGGAGAGTTTGTTTTTGAGATCAACCGTCACTGCGCCGATGCGGTTACGGGAGCATCTGCGTTCTGCTATTTCCCGAAAACCTTCTTGAAAAACGCCATCGTGCTCGTCACCACCTCTTTCCGGTGGCGTGTGATGGTGTGGTTCTCGCCCTCCACCACCTGCAGGGTCGCATGGTTGCCGTATGTTTCGAGGAACCGTTCGCTGCACCACATCGGCACGGTGCCATCGCGACTGCCGTGCAGCAGGAGGACAGGCCCTTGGTAGGCGGCCGCTGTCCCGTAGATGTCCAATTGCTGCGTGGTCAGCAGGTACTCGCGGCCCAGTTTCATAAAAACCAGGCAGCGGACGAACTCCGGCGGATTGGCGGGGTCAAAGCGTGCGTTGAAGAACTTGCCGGCTTGGCAAGCGTCTTTGACGACGGAGCCCGGGGCGATGAGCACCACCCCGTCGGGAGCATGACCTTCGTTTGCAAACCGTCCCGCCGTCATCGAGGCGACCACTCCGCCCTGCGAGTGCCCTAACAGGCCGATACCCTCCACGT
>DGGS01000106.1:9342-11780 GCA_002392325.1 Bacteroidales bacterium UBA3868 | reverse complement strand
CCACCTACAACGAGGACGGCACCGTTGACGTGATGAACGCCGCCTGGGGCACCATGCTCGACCGCGACCGCGTGGCCCTCAACCTCACCGAAACCCACAAGACGGTGGAGAACATCAAGAAACACAAGGGCTTTGTGGTCCACATCGCCGACGCCGCCCACGTGACGGAGGCCGACTTCTTCGGCGTGGTGTCGGGCCGCAAGGAGAAAGACAAGTTCGCCAAGAGCGGCCTCACCGCTACCAAATCCTCATTGGTGGATGCTCCCGTCATCAACGAGTTGCCCATAGCTATGGAGTGCGAATTTATTGAATACCAAGGTGATGATACGGGATTGGGGGTCATCGGAAAGGTGTTGCAGACCTCCGTGGAGGCCGACAAGATGAAGGACGGCAAAGTGGATATCGACGCCCTGAAGGCCATCGCCTTCGACCCATACACGCACGGTTACTATCTTGTCTCGCAACGCGTTGGCGAAGCCTTCAAGGACGGGATGAAGCTGAAATAAATCATACGAATCACCAAAGACCACTCGATTCTCGTTCAAAGAAATCGGGCGAAATATTGAGAATAGAATTCGTGGCTTTGTGCAAAAAAGTCTGCGTTCGTCCGCGCAGTCTGCGGGAAATAAAATCTCCATGGATCACACGAATCTTCACGGATAATAGTGCAAATACAATTTTTTCACAACCTATCATAAAATAGAGAACAGGAACCGTTTTCACATCAATTAATGAATGTGCGTAATTTAAAACTATGTCTTATGAAAGAAATATCACCTGACGAGTTGTATGAATTATAAGAGGACACCTTACATCAATGCGGAAGCCATATATTCAATTATCCTGATGATGTTATTGAAATGATGGTTTTTGAGGATTTCAATATCGGGGCTACTAGTTTTTTACACGACGATTCTCTAAACAAGCTCTTGAATAATCATCTTATAAGCAAAGAAAAATATGATTTAAGTAGAAAAATCCGAGCTTTATTTTTGGAAATAGAAGACAGTGAAGAATTTACGTTGGACTGTTTGAGGCAATCAGAAAAATGGAAACATCTGATTTCTCTTGTGGACGAAGCTGCTCAAATGTCTTAACCAATCCTTGAAATTCGTTCATCATAATGAACAAAGATCAAAAATTTTCCATTTTGTTCATTATAGTGAACAAAAAAATAGTATTTTTGCGCGAGAAAATAATTGAGACATGGAACTGGTTTATAGACCCTATTACTACTCAAAAGTAGAGAAATTTCTCGGCACAGGTGTACTTCTTGTTTTGACCGGTCAACGCCGTGTCGGCAAAAGTTACGTTATGAGGGAGGTTGTCCAACGGAAACGACAGGATTCAGACTCGTGCGTCATCTATATTGACAAGGAAAAGACCGATTTCGACTTCATCCAGAACTACAAAGCTCTGGTGGCATATATTGACGAACGAAGAGAGCCGAATAAGCATACATTTATCCTTATTGACGAGGTTCAGGAAATCGAGGGATTTGAACGCGGACTAAGGAATTACTATGACAATCCGGATATTGACATCATTGTGACAGGCAGCAATTCCGACACGCTTTCAAGCGACTTGGCGACTCTGCTTTCTGGCAGATATGTGGAAATCTTCGTGCAGGGCCTCAGCTATGAAGAGTTCCTGATCTTCCATAATTTGGAAGATAGTGATGATACGCTCCGTAGATATATCAATCTTGGAGGACTGCCCGGCCTTCGTCCTATCGGACTGGATGACCCCGAAGTCGTTCGGCAATATCTTCAGGGCGTTTACAACACAATCCTTGTGAAAGACATCGTCCGTCGCAAAAAAGTGCGCAATGTGTCCTTTTTGGAAAACCTGATCAAATATGTTGGTGACAACATCGGCAAGCCGCTGTCAGCCACCAATATTCAGAACTATATGACATCCAACAAGAATGAAGTATCCAAGAACCTCATTCTGAATTATTTGAAAGCAATGACCGAGGCTTTTCTTGTGCATGATGTAACACGTTTCAACTTACACGGGAAGAAACTGTTGGAAAACAACGACAAATATTATTTTGGTGATGTTGGGCTTCGTAATTTCATAGTTGGCGGCAGACGTGCCAATGACATTGAGAAAATTGTGGAAAACCTTGTATATCAGCATCTCATCCGTTTAGGATATAAGGTAACCGTCGGACAAATGTATGCCACGGAAATCGATTTCGTAGGGACAAAGGGTGATGACACCATTTACGTTCAGGCAGCTTATCTCATCAGTGAAGAGTCAACTTTCGAACGCGAATTCGGGAACCTTCAGAAGATTAACGACAACTACCCGAAATATGTAATATCGATGACCCCTTTCATGGATTCCAGCAAATATGAGGGCATCATTCACGTCCCACTTGCTGATTTCTTGAAAAATGGTTTCTGACACTAAAAAAAATCAATCCCCAAAAA
>DGGS01000106.1:0-9168 GCA_002392325.1 Bacteroidales bacterium UBA3868 | reverse complement strand
CGAGGTGGTGGCCGACGAAGCCACCGTCTATCACTCCCTGTTCGTGGAGCGTTCCGCCGAGGTGGTCTTCGCGGAGGAGGACGGCGCCGTGGTCGGTTTCGCCCTCTTCTTCCACAACTTCTCCACCTTCGTGGGGCGCAAGGGGCTCTATCTCGAAGACCTGTTCATCCTTCCCGAGAAGCGGGGCCGCGGCTACGGCAAAGCCCTGCTGAAGCACCTGGCCAAGATCGCCGTGGAGCGCAACTGCGGCCGCATGGAGTGGATCTGCCTCGACTGGAACGAGCCCGCCCTGAAAGTCTATCGCAGCATCGGAGCCGTCCCGATGGACGAATGGACGGTGCAGCGGTTGGATGAGGGGGCGTTGAAGCGGTTTGCGGGTTCTTTCGACGAACCGAAATTGTAAGGGAAAAGGTGTATTTTGCACCATAAATTAAGACAGCGCATGGACAGACTGAAAAACTACGACCGCTACGAACTCGCCGGCTTCTCCGAAGAGGCCAAGCGGAAATGGCGCAACGAGCATTGGGAGGAAGATCTGCAGAAGGCCTTCGACGCTGGAAAACGGATGGCAGTGGCGAAAAACTGAACATGTTCCGTGAAGGTCGTTGAACGATTATATCCATAACAAGATAAAAACGGAGGAGATTCCGCCAGTTCCTATCGTCACTGGTGGAATGGTGCGTTGCATATAGGAAAAAGGGGGGAGAAGATGGAGGTGCGCACCATTCCGCCGCGAACGCAGTGAGCGAGCGGAATCTTTTTTTTTAAAAACATCGTACACGATATAAATATTTTTTGTATTTTTGCATCGTGAACGATATAAATCTGCAAGTAATGGAATACGAGCAACTTAAACTGAAGAGCCAACTCTGTTTCCGCCTTTATACGGCGGCACGGCTGACCGTGGGTGCGTATCACCCGTACCTCGACCCATTGGGCATCACCTATCCGCAGTACCTCGTGCTGCTCGTGTTGTGGGAGCAGGACAAACAACCTGTGTGCGACATCGCCAAGCGTCTTATGCTTGACACGAACACCGTCACTCCCCTACTCCAGCGCATGGAGAAGTCGGGGCTGCTCCTGCGCACAAAGGGCAAAACAGACACGCGCCAGCGCATCGTGTCGCTGACCGAAAAGGGCTTGACAATGCGCGAGCAGGCGAAGCACATCCCCGAATGCCTGAGTGCGAGCATCTTAGAGAAAATGGATCCTGTGGAGGAGTTGGCGGCCTTAGTACCTGCCCTCGACAAGCTCATCGAAGGATTGAGTGAACGATAAATCGGTTAAAACCCAAAAATCCCAAGTCTTAAGTCTCAAGTCTCACATCTCAAGTCTCAAATCACAGATAATTCGAATAAGTTAAATAAATGTATCACTTAAAAAAACAAAAAAATGGCTACTATTTATGATTTCAAGGCCCAAAATAACAAGGGCGTAGAGGTGGACATGGCGCAATATAGCGGCAATGTCCTCTTGATTGTCAACACTGCTTCCAAATGCGGTTTCACCCCTCAATACGATGGTTTGGAAGCGCTGTACAAAAAGTACAAAGACCAAGGTTTCGTGATTCTCGGTTTTCCGTGCGACCAGTTCGCCAACCAGGAACCCGGCTCCGACGCGGAGATTGCGGAATTCTGCCGCCTCAACCACGGCGTCACCTTCCCGCTGATGAAAAAAATCGATGTCAACGGCAAGGAAGCACATCCCATCTATGAATACCTGAAGTCGATGGCCCCGACTGAGGAGTACAAAGGATTGAAGGCCAAAGCTTCGGCAGCATTATTCAAAACCATCAGCAAGAGCGTGGAGAAGGAGAGCGACATCAAGTGGAATTTCACCAAGTTCCTCGTTTCAAAGGACGGTGCCATCATCAAACGTTTCCCGCCCACCACGACGCCCGAAAAGATGGAGGCAGACATCGAATCTATGTTGAAATAAAAAGGAAAATTATGGCACACGCTTGTGAAAACTGTAAAATCCGCGCACACTACGACGCGAAACCAAAGTCGCTGATGGGTCGCTTTTGGCGCTGGCACATCAACTTCTGTCCAGATTGGAAGTCCTACTTCACCTCACAGTCACCTGAAAAACAAGCCGAGCTGCGGGAGAAGTACCAATTCACCAAATACCAATCCGAAAATCACGAATAATGACAACAACATGTTGGTAGTAAGCGTTATACACGAAACACAATGTTTACTACCAACATTATTTTATTTGCCGGATTCTACCCAGGCCTCGGTACCGCTCTCATTATTGCAGGGTTCCGATTCTTTTCTAGTTGGATAGCAAATTTTAATCGGAAAACATCTTGAAAAATTGTATTTTTGCACCCTAAAAAAATCGAATAATGAAATACATCACCTCTATCATCGCCGCATGCTGCCTGATGATGACCGCATGCGCACAGTCGCCCAAAGGCACTGAAAACCAAAACAATCCACAAACCAATCAGAAAGAGATGAAAAAGACCTTAATTGTTTATTTCTCAGCTACCGGCAACACCAAGGCCGCTGCACAGAAACTCGCCAAAGAGTTTAATGCCGACCTCTACGAAATCACTCCTGAGGTGCCTTACACCGCCGCCGACCTCAACTGGCGCGACAAGAATTCCCGCTCCACGATAGAGATGCAGGACAAGAGTTCCCGCCCCGCCATCAAGGGCAAATGCGAGAACATCGCCGACTACGAGACCGTGTGGATCGGCTTCCCCGTGTGGTGGTACACCGCCCCCACCATTGTCAATACCTTCATCGAGGCCCACGACCTCAGCGGCAAGGTGCTCAACGTGTTCGCCACCAGCGGCGGCAGCCCTGTAGAACCGTGCGCGGCCGACCTCAAGAAAGCTTACCCGCAGTACAACTGGGGCGAAAGCCGACTGATGAACTAGCATTAATATAATCGTATCTTCACAGCTGATGTTTGACCTTTGCAGAAAATACGCCAAATTATTGATGCCCATTGTGTTGGGTCTGTTTTTTGTGGCTTTTGTTATGGATGATTATGAAGACGAAGCACAAAAAACAAAAAGCGTTTTCGCTGAATGTCTCGTCGAACTTGATGCGGACGAATCTGACTGCAACGATAACAATGTTGCTGAAGTGCCAAATATTAGACTGCAAATTCCGGAAATAGAATGCGCCTTGTGTGTTTCCCTCCCCACCCTGGAACCTTCCTCATGCACACAATCCGTTAAGCAATTCAGGGGATTAGTGCCTCGATATGCGCCAAATCCCGCTTCAACCTATATTAAAATTTTCCATAATGGCATAGACTCTTTTTCGGGTTTATGCCTTTTTTTATTCTGCTAATCAAATATTTAAATAATGAACTTTACTAGTATTCTAATTGCAATTCTGACCCTGACGGCGGGCATAGGTGTGTTTCTCGTAGCCTGCCAAATGATGAGCAGCAACCTCGAAGCGGTCTCATCCAAACGGTTGAAACAACTGTTTTCAAAAACGGGCAAAAACAAATGGATCGGTGTGGGCATCGGCACCGTGGGCACGGCCGCCATACAAAGCAGTGGTGCCGTTACCGTGATGGTCATCGGTTTCGTGAATGTGGGTATTCTATCCTTGGCACAAGCCGCCACCATCATCTATGGCGCCAACATCGGAACCACGGTCACGGCACAGCTTGTCGCCTTGGGCATGTTCGGTTCAAACAGCATCTCCACCACCATCATTTTTGCGGCTTTTGCTGGAATTGGAGCATTTATGAGTTTATTCGGCAAGCGCCATATCACCAAGCAAATAGGGGGCATTCTGACCGGCTTTGGAATGTTATTCGTCGGTCTTTCCATGATGGCTGACGCCATGGACGATTTTGCCAGATTAGAGGAAGTCAAAAACTTCCTTGCGGGAATCAACAATGCCGTGGTGCTCGTATTGGTCGGTGCGCTGCTTACCGCCATCATCCAATCGTCGTCAGTGCTGACCTCCATTGCCATCACCATGGTGGTTGCGGGACTGGTCACGCTGGACCAGGGCATCTATCTGACGATGGGTAGCAACATCGGTTCGTGCGTAGTGGCCCTAATTGCCGGTCTCACCAGCGGCACCGCCGCCAAGCGAACCGCAACGATACACCTCATATTCAATGTGATGGGCGTTGTCATCTTTCTGCTGATTGCCTTACTGCTGCGTGTGTTCACTGGCGGAGCATGGGACTTTGGAAGCATCTTTGAAAAGATATTCCCCGCGGCACCCCAGTTGCAATTGGCCATGTTCCACACGGTGTTCAACATCTGCACCATGTTGGTAGCCATGCCGTTGACCAACATTTTGGTGAACCTGGCTTGCCGCATCGTGAAAGATGTTCCGGAAGAAAAAAACGACGAGCCACAATTGCGATTCCTCAACGAACAAATGCTCAGCACACCTGTGGTCGCCATCCGCCAATTGAAAGCCGAAATCGAAAATATGGCCGAATTGGCTTTGCAAAATTTCCAAAGGTCAATCCACATTGTTACCACATTGGATTACAGCGAAATAGATAATTTCAGAAAGACTGAAAAACTGCTTAATTATTTGAATAAGGAATTGGTGAACTACACGGTGAAACTTTCAGGCAGGCGACTCAACAGTTTCGACCAACGCTACCTCACTTCCGTGATACGCACCGTAAGCGACCTTGAGCGCATAGGTGACTATGCGGAAAACATCGTCGAGTATGCCGACGCGCTGAAGGAACAGAACGCCACTTTCTCGAAAGATGCCGTTGCTGAAATCCGGAAAATGGAGCAGATGATTCTCAACTTGTACAAAGAAACTTTGTTAGCTTATCACAAACTCGACCTCGAAGCTCTTGAGCGAGCCAATCAGATTGAAGATCAGATAGATGACTACACTGAGACAATGGAGCAACATCATATTGAGCGGTTAGTGCGGGGAGTGTGCACACCTTCTGTTGGCGCCGAATACCTCTCCTTGGCGCAAAACTCCGAGCGTGTAGCAGACCACCTTATCAATGTCGGCAAAACAATCCGGGATTTAGTGTAAATGGATCATTATTATGGTTCACATTATCAGAACTTCAAAAGCCAAACTACACTTATGTCTTTCATAAAAAAGTGTATTTTTGTGATTTAAAACCGAAAGAATATGAAACATTTGAATTTATTTCTGTCAATTCTTGCTATAATGCTATCTGCCGGTTGTTTTGGTCAGAATGCTATAGGCCAAAAAAACTCAAAAAGCATCTACGACTTCACCGTCAAGGACATCAAAGGCCAAGATGTGTCACTGAAAAATTATGAAGGGAAAGTGCTGCTCATCGTCAATGTGGCCAGCAAATGCGGCCTGACTCCGCAGTATGAGGGACTTGAAACTCTTTATAAGCAATACAAAGATCAGGGACTGGAGATTCTGGCATTCCCTTGCAATCAGTTTCTGGAACAGGAACCCGGCACCAATGAGGAAATATTGGATTTTTGCTCCGTCAACTACAATGTCACCTTCCCTTTATTTGACAAAATCGACGTGAACGGCAAAGACGAGAGCCCGCTATACACCTTCCTTAAGTCCAAAGCTCCGTTCAAGGGATATCCTGAGGGATACGAGAAATTTGCCGACCAACTCACGATGATTCATCAGAAAACCGGTAGCGGATTCGAGAAAGGCGACGCTATCAAGTGGAATTTCGGCAAGTTTCTGATCTCAAAAGACGGCAAAACCATCCTTCGCTTTGAGCCGATGGTGGCTCCGGCGGATTTGAAAGCGGACATTGAAAAAATGTTAAGGTAATACGCTATGATACTTTATTTCTCGGGTACGGGCAACAGCCTGGCCATCAGCCGGCATATAGCGGAAAAACTCAACGAAACGGTGATGCCGCTCAGTCAGGCGGTGCATCACGACTTGTCGCAGGAGCGGCGCATCGGGCTGGTCTATCCCAGCTACTGGTTCAACGCGCCGCGGGCGGTGACGGAGTTGCTGCCGCGACTGCAGTTGCCCAAAGATGCCTATGTCTTCATCGTCATCCCTTGTGGCGCGCAGGCTGGAAATTCCATCCACACAGTTCAAAAACTACTGGCTGACAAAGGGTTGTCGTTGGCATACAGTCAGAAAATCCGTGTACCTGACAACAGCGCTGTCGGCTTCGGGCGCGACCCCAACAAGCAGGTCTGGAAGTTCGAGAAATACGCTGAACGGCTGGAGCGTATTACCGAAGAAATTGCCGCCGGCACGCACAGTCTTCACTATGCGTGGTGGGGGCCCATAGGCGCGTTGTGCGCACTTCCTGGTATGCAACGCCGCACGCTGCCGATGCTCACACCCGCCGTTAACGCCGACCTGTGCGTAGGTTGCGGCATTTGCGCCGAAGTGTGCCCGCAAGGCAACATCACCCTCACCAACGGCAAAGCCCATTGCGGCGACAACTGCACGCAATGCCTCGCCTGCGTCCACTTCTGCCCGCAACAGGCCGTGGAACTCAACCGCAAGCCCACGCCAAAAGTGCACCAATACCACCACCCGAAAGTGACGGTAAAGGATATGAAGCGCATTGTGAGGTAACGAATTATGTTTTCTGTCTCTTATTCACGGTTCACTATTGACTAATTTTGTATCTTTGCACCCGTTAAAATAAAACCCTATTATGGCTGAAGAAAAACTGTTCACCGAATTTCCGCCCATTTCCACTGAACAATGGGAAGCTACTATTAATAAAGATTTGAAAGGCGCTGACTATGAGAAAAAACTGGTTTGGCGCACCGATGAGGGCTTTAATGTACGCCCCTATTATCGTGCTGAAAATCTGAAAGATATTGACTATCTCAACACATTGCCCGCCGAGTTCCCTTACACCCGCGGAACCAAGGCCGACAATAACCACTGGGATATCGTTCAAGAAGTGGAAGAGGCCGACCCGGTGAAAGCCAACGCCATCGCTGTGGACGCGCTGAAACGCGGCGCTACCTCCATCGCCTTTAATGCCAACAAGTTGGAAAACAAAGCCGCTTTGGAAACTCTGTTGAAAGACATCGATTTGAACAAAACCGGCGTTCAATTCAACCATGTGAAAAACTATATTGAACTGGTTAAGAATTTCCTTGGCTATATTGAAGAAAAGGGATACGACAAGAGTCTGGTTTCCGGCAGCATCAACTTTGATCCGCTGATTTATCGACTGAAACACAACAAGTTCTATTTCTCTCAAGAAGAGGATATGATGCAAGCTGTGGAACTGCTGAATATGGTTGACCACATGCCGAACTTCAAACTCATCAATGTGAACGGTATCGTGCTGCACAATGCCGGTTCCACCATCGTGCAAGAGTTGGGTTACACGCTGGCGCTGGCCAACGAATACCTCGCTTTCTGCACCGAACATGGTGTAAAGATGGAGAAAGCCGCCTCCAGAATACAACTCACCTTGTCTGTGGGTTCCAACTATTTCATGGAAATCGCCAAGTTGCGCGCCGCCCGTTTGCTCTGGTCCACCATCGTAGAACAATACAAACCCACTTGCGACTGCGCGTATAAAATCCGCATCAACACCGTGGCATCCACTTGGAACAAAACGCTTTACGATCCGTATGTCAACATGTTGCGCAGCACCACGGAAGGCATGTCCGCTGTTATCGGCGGTTCTGACGCTATTTCCTTGCAGCCCTTTGATGTGGCCTACAAAGAGTCCGACGAGTTCTCCCGCCGCATCGCCCGCAATGTGCAGGTGATTCTGAAAGAAGAAGCCTTTATGGACCGTGTGGTGGATCCCGCCGCCGGCTCTTACTATGTGGAAACACTCACCAACGCCATCGCGGAGCACGCCTGGACTCTGTTCCAGAGTGTGGAGGCCAACGGTGGCGCCCTGAAAGCCATCGAGGACGGCACCCTGAAAGCCGAAATCGAGAAGAGCTGCCAGAAACGCGACATGGACATCGCCACCCGCCGCTACATCCTGCTCGGCACCAACCAGTATCCCAACATCAAGGAAAACATGGCCGACAAGATTGAGCGTGTTGTGAAAGATGAAAATGAAGGTTTGAAAACCTACCGCGGCGCAGTTGCTTTTGAGGAAATCCGTTTAGCCACAGAGAAATATGCCGAAAAGAACGGTCGCCCGAAGGTCTATCTGCTCAAGTTGGGCAACTTGGCCATGCGCCAGGCACGGGCCGGTTTTATCACCAACTTCTTCGGTTGCGCGGGTTACGAGATTGTGGAACCCGCTGGTTTCGCCACCGTGGAAGAGGGCGTGAAAGCTGTTGCGGAAGTCAATCCCGCCTTGATTGTGGTGTGCAGTTCCGATGAGGAATACGCCACTCTCGGCGTTGAGGCCGCCAAACAGTGCAAAGCCCAGTTCCCGAACACCCCGTTCCTCGTGGCCGGCAATCCCACCGAATGCATTGACGCTCTGAAAGAAGCTGGCGCTGAAGACTTTATCCATGTGAGAACCAATATTTTGGAAAGTCTGAAGTCCTACAACGAAAAACTGCTGAAATAACACTTTGATGAAAAAGTTGTTTAATGCCCTCTGCTGGGTGTTCTGTATCCTCTTCCTTTTCGGATGCAAATCACCCAAGCAAACGGAAAGTGATGTTTTTTTCGAATGGAAAGACTCCTATAACCGCCATATAGAGTTGGCGAAAGCTCCCGAACGCATCGTTTCCATCTCACCAGCCATCACCGAAGTGATGTACCTTGTGGGCGCACAAAACAAATTGGTCGGCATCTCCGATTTCTGCATGTATCCTCCTGAAACAGCCAAGATCACCAAAATCGGCGGTATGCACAACATCAATTTTGAGGTTCTTCTTTCCCTACACCCCGATGTGGTGCTCATCGGCTCGATGATCTCACAAAAAGATGTGGATGCCATTGAAAAAATGGGTATTCCTGTCGTGTGTATCGTTGAGGAAAAATCCATGGAAGGTATGGCCGACATGATGGAGGTAATCGGGCGCATCACACAGTGTGAAGAAAAGGCCTCGTCGGAAGCTTCCAACTGGAGAGATAAAATTGACGGCATCCGACAGGAAAACGCCCAAGACTCCACTACCAGGAAAAAAGTCTATTATGTGGTTGGTTTTGGTGACGCCGGCGATTTCACCGCTCCTAAAAACACGCACATCAACGAAATTATCGAATTGGCTGGTTGTGAGAATGTTGGAAAGAAATTATCCACTTGGAATATCAGCCGTGAGGTTCTCTTTGAGGCCAATCC